>SCUR01000499.1 GCA_004297235.1 Candidatus Manganitrophaceae bacterium
GCCACTTCAAGTCCTTTCTCGGAGAGTCGAATGATTTCACCCGGTTGGCCCCACTTTCCCTCCCGGCTCCCGATCTGAAGCCGGGTGACTTTCCACCGCTTCGCCTCATAGAACGTGGTCGTTCCCGGCCAGGGATCGACCCCCCTCGATCGATTGAAGATCGCCTCGGCGCCCTCTTCCCAACGGATGAGGCCGTCTTCTTTCTTAAGAAGTGGGGCGAGGGTCGCCTGCGAATGGTCTTGCGGAATCGGAGTCAATTTCCCTTCTTTTAAAAGCGATAAGGTCTCGATCAACACCGACGCGCCGATCTGTGCCAGGCGCGGGGCGAGGGTGGCCGTCGTTTCGCTCGGTTCGATCGGAACGGCACGCCGGAGCAGCATCGGCCCGGTATCCATTCCCGGATCCATCTGAATGGTCGTGATGCCGGTCTCCCGCTCTCCCCGGATAATCGCCCGCTGAATCGGCGCAGCGCCACGGTACTTTGGAAGGAGGGAACCATGGACGTTGATGCAGCCGAAGCGCGGAATCTTCAAGACCGACTCCGGGAGGATCTGACCGAATGCGACAACGACGATGACATCGGGCTCCAACTCAACGAGCTGTCTGATGAATGCGGGATCTTTTCGGATTCGCTCCGGCTGGAAGACGGGGATGGATCGCTTTAAGGCAGCGACTTTGATCGGAGGCTGGGTCAGGACCTCGCCCCGGCCCTTCGGACGATCGGGCTGGGTGACGACAGCGATGACCTCTTCAGACGCGGCGAGCGCCTCGAAGGAAGGAAGCGCGAAATCGGGAGTCCCCATGAAAATCGCACGAAGCCGCTTTGGATTCGGTGCGGGCATCTCAAAAGGACTCTCCCTGCTTCAGCATTTTTTTGAACTTGCGGAAGAAAATATCTTTTTTAAGACTGCTGAAGCGCTCGACCATCAGGAGACCATTGAGGTGGTCGACCTCATGCTGAAAAAGACGGGCCAGAAGTCCCTCCCCTTCGAGACGGATCTCTTTTCCGTCGCGGTCGAGTCCCCGGAGCTGAACGCGATAGGCCCGCTTCACCTTCTCATGGTAGCCGGGGATGGAAAGACAGCCCTCATCGGCCACCTCTTCCCCCTCCATCTCCAGGATCTCCGGGTTTAAGACGACCAGCGGTCCTTTGCGGGCCGCCGGCTCCTCATCTTGAACCGATAGGTCATAAACAAAAAAGCGACGACCGTCCCCCACCTGAGGGGCGGCCAAACCGAGGCCGGGCGCGGCGTAAAGGGTCTCAATCATATCGTTGATTCGCTTCTGCAGCGCGCCGTCGACCTCTCGAACCTCGTCGGCCCGATTGAGCAGAACCGGGGCCGGATATTTCATAATTTCCAAAACGGACATAACCACCTCGATCGATCCAAATAAAAAATTATACCGGCCGCTCCATACCAAATCAAGCTCTTTCTCAGCGATTTGTCCCTTCGCTCGAATCATGAACAATCCGAAAAATACTCGGGCCATTTTATTTGATTGCAAATACCTACGAGGCTATATTACTATCTCCCGCATTCCACAAGAGAATCATCACCGGGCCTTATCGGCCGTTTTTCACTCCCGAAACGATTCAGAGATCCGATCAAGTAAATCACAAAATGGAGGAAATAAGATGAAGCGCGTTCTTGTTGCAATCGGTATCGTTGCTCTCACCTTCGGTTTCACCCTTGCGCTCCACGCCGCAGAAAAGGGAAAAACGGTGGGAAAGAAAGAGAGGAAAGGGATCCAGGGAATGTCTCAAGAGGAGTTGGTCAAGCTGGCGATGAGCGCCGCGCCCGAGCAGATCTCTAAAGATGCAACGGTCATGATCCCCGGCCCGGACGGCAAAATGGTGGAGGCGAAGAAAGGGACCAACGGGTTCACCTGTCTTCCCGATGTCGACGGAATGCCGGTTCCCGATCCCATTTGCTATGACGGACAATCGGGTCAATGGGTCGGCGATCTGATGGGCGGGGCCCCCAAGCCGACCAACACCGCTCCCGGCATTGCTTACATGGCACGCGGGGGTTGGCATTTCGAAAAGGATGGAAAGATCCTGATGAAGAATGAGGAAGGGGCGAAGACAATGCAGGAGCCGCCCCATTGGATGGTCTTCTGGCCGTTCGATTCGAAGGCGAGCGGCATCCCGTCAATGCCGAATAAGTTAGGCAGCTACGTCATGTGGGACGGAACCCCGTACGCTCATCTGATGATTTATCAAGATCCCAAGAAGATGAAATAACCTTTGCCGCGGCGAATCGCCTCCCGCCTGCCGCGCCCTGCAGTCTCTGTAAAGGCGCGGCAGGCGAAGCTTGGAACGGTGGACGGAGCTCAGCGCCGTTTGGAGGTCGCTTCTTTCGTCCGTTCCCGGCCCTCTTCCTTCAGCATTTTCTGAAGGATTCTCTTCCCCGCCTCGACCCCCGGCTGATCGAACGGATTGATCCCGAACAGCTTTCCTGCAAAAGCGGTCTGAAATTGGAAGAAATAAAAGAGCGCCCCCAAGAAATAGGGATCGATCTCGGGAAGGATCACTTTGCAATTCGGCCGGCCCGCCTCGACGAGTGAGGCTTCAATCGCCCGCTGTTCGATCTTCAGGAGGTTCCCGAGGGTGTGACCGGCCAGCAGCGCCATCGGGCCTTCCGTTCGAACCGTCGGGAAGGGAAGATCTTTTTTAAACGATTCCACCACCATAAATTGAATGGTCTTATCAACCGGCCCCTCCATGTAGAGCTGAAGCTGAGAATGTTGATCGGTCGCCCCGACCGCAACGACCGGGGTCTGTCCAACCGAAATTCTCTTCCCGCTCACATCTTTTTCCTTCCCCAGGCTTTCGGCCCAGAGCTGGGAAAACCATTGGGCCACCCCGACCAGCGCCTCCGAGTAGGGCATCATCACCAGGATATTTCGACGCTTGACCAAATAGGCCCAGTGATGGACGAAGGCGCCCCAGACGGCGCTGTTTTCATGCGGAGGAACCTTTTGATATTCCTGATCCAGATCGGCCGCTCCCTGCAGCATCAGATCGATGTCGATCCCGGACACCGCCGCCGGGAAAAGCCCCACCGGTGTGAGGACAGAGAATCGACCGCCGACCGGCTCCGGGATATCGAGCGTGGCATATCCTTCCTTCTGTGCGATCTCACGCAGGGCTCCCTTTTTGGGATCGGTGGTCGCGATAATATGGGCCGCACCTTTCTCCTTCCCCACCTTTTTATAAATCCATTTCTGAACGAGAAGGTACTGCGCCAACGTCTCGATGGTCCCCCCCGATTTGGTCACCACGTTGACCACCGTCTTGGAAGGATCGAGCAGTTCGAGCAGAGAGGCGACCTCGGTGGGATCGACGTTATCGAGAAAAAACATCCTCGGTCCGCTCCGCTCTTTTTTCGGGAGCAGATTGTAATAGGGAGAATGGAGCGCTTGTTGGATGGCGATGGGACCGAGCGCCGATCCTCCGATGCCCAGGAGGATGAAATTCTCAAATCGGCCTTGAACTTTTTTTGCAAGCGCCTTGATTTTATCCGTGGACTGGTAAGGAAGATCCAGAAAGGCGAGATGCCCCTTCTTCCGATCCTCCCGGAAGGTGCGATAGATCTCTTCAAACAGAGGGAAGGCGCGCGAGCATTCTTCTTCCCCCATGCCGTGCATCGGTCCGATTCGGTCGGTCATCATGTTTTTAAAATCGAATATTAGAGACGGAGCGCGCTTCATGTTTCCTCCTCAGAGGTTCAACCTTGACTTCACTCTCTCCTTCTGTTAGGATGCATTTGCGGGGTGGAGCAGTCTGGTAGCTCGTCGGGCTCATAACCCGAAGGTCGTCGGTTCAAATCCGGCCCCCGCAACCACTTAAACCGATGAAAGATTGATCCGAAGGTTAGCTGAGAGGCTAACCTTTTTTATTTCTCCTGAAATCAGAATCCGGAAAGACGCACTCCTCCACATCCTCTTCATTTCATGGCCTGGTTCGAATTCCCCTCCGCCTTGCGTCGGATTTGAATTCAGGATAGATGTCGACCTTCTTCCTGTTCGCATCTGCGCACACTATAGAATAATGCTCCGAATGATTCAACGAAAAAGCGCACGTATTCATACCGACATAGCCGACCCGGTTCATCTAAATCAAAA
>SCUR01000500.1 GCA_004297235.1 Candidatus Manganitrophaceae bacterium
ACCCTGGGGAATCATGCGGGCTCGGGAGGCCTCGTATGAAGATGGGAAAGCGCCCGGCAAGTACAAGCTTCTGACCGCCCTCGCGATCTCCATCGCCATTCGGTGCGAGCCCTGCATCCGGGCCTATGTGAAGATGGCCGTGGAGCGCGGAACAACCCAAGAGGAGCTGATCGAGTTCCTGAACGTCGCCATGACGATGCAGGGTTGTCCCGGCGAGGAGTGGGCGATCAAGGCCTATGCCGCCTATAAAGAGATCGCTGCCGGGACAAGCGTTTCCGAGAATGGGAGTTCCTGTTGCGCGCATTGAGAAATCGAGACCGAGCGGAGGAGAAAAATGGATGAGCGGACGCGGTTCACGTTCAGGATCGAAGGGATGACCTGTGACGGCTGTGCCCGGCATGTGACCGAGGCACTGAAGTCGGTGGCGGGGGTGGAGGAGGCGACCGTATCGAACTGGCAGTTGGGAAAGGCGCAGGCGATTGTCGGTCCAAACGTCGCCGACCAAACATTAATCGACGCGGTGGCGCGCGCCGGTTATCATGCCGTGGTATTGGAACGCAAGCCGCTGCAAAAGGGAAGACGGGCCCCCAACGTCAAAGGGGCCGGCTTCGACCTCTTCATCATCGGCGGCGGCTCGGCCGCCTTTTCCGCGGCAATCAAAGGGGCGGAACTCGGGGCCAAGGTCGCCATTGTGGAGAAGGGGACGATCGGCGGGACCTGCGTCAACATCGGCTGCGTCCCTTCTAAAACATTGATCCGCGCGGCCGAGGTCTGTTACCGATCCGCCTATCCAAATTTCGAGGGGCTGGCCGCCTGTCCTCCCCCGTCCGACTGGACGCGGGTGATCCAACAAAAAGACGAACTCGTCGCCTCCCTCCGGGAGGGGAAATACGTCCATGTCGCGGAATCGTATCCGAACATCGCGATCCTCAAAGGATCGGCTCAATTGGCGGGAAAACGACAGGTATCGGTGAACGGAAAAAGTTATAACCCCGGCAAGATCGTGATCGCAACCGGTTCGCATTCCTGGACCCCACCGATCTGGAAGCGGGGTATCTGGATAGCACCGATGCGTTAAGTCTTCCGGTCCTCCCAAAATCGATGATTGTAATCGGCGGCGGTGCGATCGGCCTGGAGCTGGGTCAGCTCTTCACCCGGTTCGGCGTCCGAGTCATCCTCCTGGAAGGTGCCCCCCAGATCGCGCCGGGAGAAGATCCGGAGATCGGAGCGGCTCTGGCCCGATATCTAAAGGAAGAGAAGATGCAGGTCCACACCGGGGCGCATCTCATCCGGGTGGAGAGAGGCCAGGACGGTTACCACGTCGATGCAGAGGCGGCGGGGGCGTCGCGGACCTTTGCCGCCGAGCAGCTACTCGTGACGACGGGGCGCCGTCCGACGACGGAAGGGTATGGATTGGAAGAGGCGGGAGTCCATCTGGGAAGGCGAGGCGAGGTCCTGGTGAATGAATACCTTCAAACGAGTCATCCCGATATTTACGCCGCCGGAGATGTCATCGGCGATCCGATGTTCGTCTATGTGGCGGCCTACGCCGGAGGACTCGCCGCCGAAAACGCCCTGACCGGGATCGGCCGGGTCTATGATCTCTCGACCCTGCCGCGCGTCATCTTCACCGACCCTCAGATTGCAAGCGTCGGCCTTACGGAGAGCCAGGCGCGCGAAAAAGGGCTTTCGATCCGAACGACCACGCTCGAATTGAAAAATGTCCCCCGCGCCATCGCCGCCCGGAACACCCGGGGCCTGATCAAACTGGTTGCGGAAGAGGGGACGGGAAAGCTCTTGGGGGCCCATGTCCTGGCGGCGGAGGCCGGAGAGGTGATCCAGGAGGCGACCCTTGCCATCCGGTTTGGTCTGACGACGCAGGATCTCATCGACACCTTCCACCCCTACCTCACGATGGCGGAGGGGCTGAAGCTCGCCGCCCTGACGTTCGATCGGGATGTCAAAAAGCTCTCCTGTTGCGCCACCTGATCGAATCCAGCCGAAAATAGTTCTTGATCCTTCCAGTGGCTGGAAGGTTTAAATGAAACCATGAAAGCAGAAGCGCTCTTTCATATCGGAGATCTTTCAAAAAGGACCGGCGTTCCGGCCCGAACGATCCGGTACTATGAAGCGATGGGACTTTTGCGTCGCCCCCTTCGCAATCGCCACGGATATCGGCTCTACGCTTCGGATGCGGCGGATCGGCTGCGGTTTATCAGAACGGCCCGAGGCGCCGGGTTCTCCTTGAAGGAGATTCGGGAGATCTTGAATATGGCCGACGAAGGGAAGACCCCCTGTCGATCGGTCCTTCAGAGGGTCCGTCACCGATCGGAAGATCTTGATCGGCAGATCGCCGAGATGATCGCGATGAAATCAAAGCTCGAAGGTCTCTTGAAGCAATGGACAACGGATCTTCCGAGACCGACCCAAAAGGAGATCTGCCCATTGATTGAGAGTCTAAAACAAGAAGGAGGGAGAGAACATGGCAATCAAAAGGAAAATTGAAATCTTTATCGCCGGCTGTCCGCTTTGTGACGAGGCGGTTCGGCTTGTCAGCGAGATGGCCTGCCCCCGCTGCGAGGTTTCGGTCCTCGATTTGAAAGAAAAAGGGGCGATGGCGCGGGCCAGAGCGATCGGGGTTGTCTCCGCTCCCACGGTGGCAGTCGACGGCCGCATTATCGACTGTTGCAAAAGGGGAGAGGTCGATCGAGCCGCCCTCGCCGCTGCCGGCGTGGGTCAGCCGTAAGAGGATCGCGTTCTGGAAAGGGCGGATGGCTGAAGAGCCACGTTGGGAGAGACGGTGATGTCTAATTAATTAGCCCCTTTTTTCTTCCGGAGGCTGCTTTTTGCGAAAGGCCAGATAGAGAAGGAGATCATAAGAAACCTTCATGCCTGAGCCGATGAAGAGAGGGGTGGCAAGCGAGAGCCCCTGCATAAAGAGCCCGGCGAAAGAGGGGGCGACAGCCCAGGCCCCCAAGCGAACGAGATGGGTGAGGCTGGAGGCAAAGGTTTCGCTCCTCGGAGCGAACCACCGCCATCACATACGACTGGCGGGTTGGGACATCCATCTCCACCAATCCTTCACGCAGAAGAAACAAGATTGCAGCGACCTGGAAACTTGGCGCAAAGGGGACCGCGGCCAGGAGAAGACTGGAGGGGATGTGCGTGAAAACCATGGTGTTGACCAGCCCGATTCGTTTTGCCAGCCAGGCGGCGCCAAGGTGAGAGAGCGCGTTTGCCGCCCGCGCCCCGAAGAACAACATGCCAATGATCTCCTCGCCGACGCCGAACCGCTCATAGAAAAAATAAGAGAGCAGGGAGGTCATTACAAAGCCCCCACCGAAGCTGTCGAGCGCAAAAAGAGAGGAGATCTTCCAGAGGGTACGCCGACTCTCCGCAGAGACCTGAAAGGCTGGCCTCCTTGCTCGAACCTCGATGGCAGGAGAGAGCCCCAGGTACAGGAGTAACGTCAGGAAAACCAGAAAGACATAGATACCGAGGGTCAACCGAAACGCGACGATCTCACCGACACCAAGATAGCTCAAGAGCGCTGGTGTCCCGGCCAGCAGACTCCCCAAAGCGTGCCCGATGTCCTGAAGGACATTGTACCGGGCAAAGGAGCGGGTGCGCTCCGCATCCGGTGCGGTCGCCGGCAGAATGGCCTGTTCTAAAACAAGCGAGGCCCCTCGATCTCTCCCCATTCCATTCACCATCCCCAAGAAGGCCGCAACGCCGACCACGGCTGCGTCGGAAGACAGCGCGACAACAGCGACTCCGATCATTCCTAAAATAGCGAGCAGTAAGAGGAAGGCTTTTCTTCCGAGGCGATCGCCCATCAGCATGACGGACAGCGTCGCAATCGCGCCACCCGTCAGGCCGACGCCGATGACAAGTCCGATTTCCGCCGGGGAGAAATGCAGCCGCGAGAGATAGAGGCCGAGCAGGACCCCGATCATCCCGGTTGCCAGTGCGCGAAGGAAAGCGGCGCCGTAAAGGATTTTTCGATCTCTCCTTTGGATTTCAGCCGGCGCGTGGGGAAGAGATTCAATCAAGGCACTTCTCTTTTAATGAGGAAACGGAATGCGTCTTGAGTATACTGGCCTTCATGATTGGCGGGACTTCAAAGAGGCATAAAGGGCGTCATAGAGAAACATCGCCTTTTCAAGGATCTCTTGATCATCTTTAGCAACCGATGGAAACCCATGTGAAAGGGCACGCAGGCCAGCCGACTCAGGCGTGAAATGGATCTGCTCAGGGAAATCGGCGCCACGGACAATACGGGCCAGTTCACGAAGCGCGGC
>SCUR01000501.1 GCA_004297235.1 Candidatus Manganitrophaceae bacterium
ATGCCATTCTCAAGCTGGCCGACCTGCTTCCGTCTCTCTTGGATGGGCAGGGGCTCACCCCGCTGTTCAACGATCTGGAGATGCCGCTGGTCCCGGTGCTGGCCGAGATTGAGCGCAACGGGGTGAAGATTGATGCCGATCTTCTTTCGGAAATCTCCAAGGAGCTCGACGCGAAGCTCGTTGAGCTGACCGAGCGGATCTATCGGCTGGCCGGAGAGGAGTTCAACATCAACTCACCGAAGCAATTGGCCGATGTTCTTTTTGTGAAGCTGGGGCTCCCGCCGGTTCGAAAGACGAAAACCGGCTACTCCACCGATGAAGAGGTGTTGACGCAGCTTGCCGTCCGGCACGAGCTCCCGGCGGAAATCCTTAACAACCGGCAATTCGTGAAGCTCAAATCGACCTACGTCGACGCCCTTCCCAAATTGATCCATCCCGAGACCGGCCGGGTCCATACGCAGCTCAACCAAACGATCGCCGCCACGGGACGGCTCTCCTCCAAAGATCCGAACCTTCAGAACATCCCGATCAAAGGGGAGCTTGGGCGGCGCATCCGCCAGGCCTTCATCGCCGAGCCGGGACATCAACTCCTCTCCGCCGACTATAACCAGATCGAGCTGCGCCTCTTGGCCCATATGTCGGAGGACCCGGTGTTGATTGAATCGTTCCGGACCGGCGAAGATGTCCACACCCGGACGGCGGTCCAGCTCTTCAATCTTCCGAAAAGTGAAATCAGCTCCGAGATGCGGCGGGTCGCGAAGACGGTCAACTTCGGAATTATTTACGGGATCAGCCCGTTTGGTCTGGCCTCGAACCTCGGCGTCTCGCAGACCGAGGCGAAGCGCTACATCGACCGCTACTTTGAAAACTACCAAGGGGTCCAGCGCTTCATCGACCAGATGCTGGAGACCGCCACCCAGCAGGGCTATGTGACGACCCTCTTCGGCCGCCGTCGACAGATCGTCGAGCTTTCCAGCCGCAACACTCAAACCCGCGGACTCGGCGAGCGCCTCGCCGTCAACACCCCGCTCCAAGGGACCGCCGCCGACATCATCAAAAAGGCGATGATCGACATTCATCGCTGGATGCAGGAAGCGCAAGTGAAGAGCCGGATGATCTTGCAGGTGCATGATGAATTGATCTTCGAGGTGCCCGAAAGCGAAATCCCGCTGATGAAGGAGAAGGTGAAAGAGAAGATGGAAGGGGTGATTCAGCTGAAGGCGCCGCTGACAGTGGATATTGGTGTGGCGGCCAATTGGGCGGAGGCGCATTGATAACCTGCCTAAGAGGCACCGCAAGGAGTCGAGTAAATGGCCAAGATAAATCCGTTCAAGCCGAATTACCCTATTAGTCCAGGAATGTTTGTTGGGCGATTATCAGAGATCGAACGGCTAGAAACGCACCTGCTCCAAACTCGTGCTGGGAATCCCTCTAATTTCATGATCACAGGTGAGCGGGGCATTGGAAAATCATCATTACTAAACTATTTCAAATTTGTCGCGCAAGGGGACCTTAACATAAATGGGGATAAAGTTAACTTTCTCGTTATTGACACTGATATCGATCAGAATACTACTCAATTGGGATTGGTCAAAAAAATCGAATTATGCCTCCGTCGAGAATTGGGAAAGACAGAGCCAGCCAGGATGTTTTTGAAAGATATGTGGGATTTTCTAAAAAGAGTTGAAGCTCAAGGGATTAAACTTGCCCCAGAATGTAG
>SCUR01000502.1 GCA_004297235.1 Candidatus Manganitrophaceae bacterium
GAGTTCGGCGCAGACGCTCAAGGAAAAACCGAAAGAGAAAAAGGAGGCCGGAACCACCCCCCCCGCCATCGAGGAGACGAAGAAAAAGGGATTCGACGGGGTCGATTTTTCTTACGACGCCTTCGGCGCCCCGCCGGGACAAGATCCGCAGGAGATCTCCCAGAAAGTGAAGGAGAAAGATATCGCGGACAAACCGAAGGTAATGGACCGGCAGAAAAAACTCCTCAATGATCGATATCAAACTGATTGTAAAACCGCTTCCGGCGTGGTGATGACCAAAGGGAAGCCGCAGCCGATCGGCCCGGCGGTCCGTTTGAAAGAGGGGGCCACCTGGGAGAAGCTCGGCCAGATGACCGCTGAAGAGATCAATGAGAAAAAATTATTCCCGGCCGGCTTCCATCGTCTGCCGCATGTGAAACACGAGGTGGGAGGAATGGTCTTCCCCCAGGTCCAGATCGAACAGTTTCCCCGTCTCGAGCGCTTTGATGTCGATTTCGATCTTCCGGAGTGCTTCCTCCCTGAATTTCCTCCGGCGATCTTCCTGACCACCCATCCGGAGCTTGGCGACGTCTCCCAGGGAGAGGTCGTCAGCATCGAGAACTTCGACCGGCTCTTTCGGGGGCTCATCACCCCGGTGCAGCTCGACGGACTTCGATTGCTGGTGACGCAGCTTCCGCAGGAAGAGTTCAACGCGACGCACGATCGGAAATCGGACAAGCCGAGCCTCGGCATCGCCTGCCTCGACTGCCATGTAAACTTTCACACCACGGGACAGTTTCACTTGAATCCCGATACCCGTCCGCAAAAAGACCGGATTCGGATCGATACCGTCAGCCTGCGCGGAATGTTCGCCCAGCAGATTCATGGCTCGAAGCGAAGCATCCGGTCGGTGGAGGATTTCACGGAGTTCGAACAGCGGACCGCCTACTTCAACGGCGATCATATCCGGGCGGCCAAAAAGGGAATGTTCGTCTTCGACCGGATGCTCATCCCCCACATGGCGCAGATGCAGAACATGATTGATTTCCCCCCCGCGCCGAAGCTCGACCCGGTCGGACGGCTCGACAAGAAGAAAGCGAACGAACAGGAGCTCCGAGGGGAAACGCTCTTCTTCGGAAAAGCCCGCTGCGCCGAGTGCCATCAGCCGCCGGCCTATACCGACCACAACATGCACGATCTGAAGCTGGAGCGATTTGGGGCGGAGGCCGACGGCCCGATCAAAACCTTCGCCCTTCGCGGGGTCAAAGACTCTCCCCCCTACTTCCATGACGGGAGGCTGCCGACGCTGGAAGACACGGTCGAATTCTTTAACCTGGTGTTGGAATTGAAATTGAATCAGGAAGAGAAGAAAGATTTGGTCGCTTTCATGAGGGCGCTCTAGTGGGACGCTGCGATGACAATGAAGGGATCTCTCCTCGACGGGAGATCCCTTCACTTTCGTTCAACCGTCGGCAGTCCGCTCTTCTTCCACGCCTCCCATCCTCCTTCGAGGGCCCGGGCGCGCGGCCATCCCGCCTGCCGGAGTTCCTCCGCCACGCGAACGGCCGTCTCGTCGTTGGGACAGGCGCAAAAGGGAATCAACCAAGCTTCCTTTGAAAAACCAAGGATGGTTGCCTGCTGCCCGGCTGCACGATCGGGCAAAAACCGGATCGCCCCCTCCGCATTCTCGTTGTTTCCTTCAAACGATCGGTCGGTTCGCGCATCGAGGACGACCACCGGTGCCCCGGTCTGCTGGACCCGCCGCATCTCCTCGACTGAAATCAGACCTTCACCGGCGGACTCCGCCAATCTTGCGGATGGAAGCGGCGCGGGAGGCAGATCGACCGGCGATTGAGGCGCATGCGATGCACGAACCTGCTTCCCCAGCCACATCAGCGAGCCGCCGTGCAGCACGATCGACAGCAGCACCACGGCACAGGTGAGGGAGAAGAGTTGATCGCTTCCGGAGAGACCGGCAAAGACCGGGAGCAAAATAAGAAGAAGGGAGCTGAGCCCGCGCGGACCGAGCCAGGCGATCAGAAAACGCTCCTTCCAATCCAAACGGAATCCGGCGAGCGAGGCCAGAAAGGCAACCGGCCGAATCAGAATCACCAAGACCGAAAAGGCGAGCGTTTTCCCATTCAGGATGCTCAGCCCGCTCCAGATCAGGGAGGTGCCGAAGAGGATGAAGGTAAAGAGGAGGGTCATCTCGGCGGTCGTCTCCCCATATTCAAGGAAGCAGTCGCAGAGCTCCACGTCGAGCGCCGCGATCGTCATCCCCGCCGCGAACGCCGCGAGAAAGCCGCTTCCATGGACCGCCTCCGCCCCCGCATAGGCGGCGAAGACCACCCCCAACGAATAGAACGACTCGTAATCGCGCCGGACGCCGAACCGATTCCGCATCATCACCAGCGCGCTGACCGCCATAAATCCGACCGCGGCCCCCGCGCCGGGACCGAGCAGAAAGAGAGAGAGGCCGAAGCGGCTCCAGTCCGAAGCGCCCAACGATCCATTTTCCAAAAAGGTCATTCCGATCAAGACCACCGGCAAGAGGACCGCGTCGTTCAGGCCGCTCTCCAGACGGAGCGCCTGCCGGACCGAGGCGGGAAGGCGCTCTCCCTTCAGCGCGCCGCGGAGAAGGACCGGATCGGTCGAGGCCAGCGCCGCCCCGAGAATCGCCGCGGCAGCGGGGGAAAGATCGAGCAGCCGCCACCCGACCAGAGCGATGAGGGCGGCGGAGAGGAGGGTCCCCGGACCGAGCACCAGCATCGCCAAGCTCAAATGACGCCGGACCTCTTTGAGATTGAGCGAGACCGCATCGGTAAAGAGAACGAGAATCAGGCTGAGCGTGGCGACGATCTGCAGCAGGAAGGAATCGAGCCGGACGTCGAAGAGATCCAGCCCGGCCGGCCCCAAGATCGCCCCCAAGGCCAGGAAGGCGGCGACCTGAGGGAGGCCGCTCCGCTCGATCAGCCCGGAGAGGAGCGCCGCGATAATAATCACCGCTCCGATGAGGGCCATCATCGCCATAAATGAAGTGTGGCCGATCTCCATCACGCCGCTTCCTCACAGGTCCTTCATCGCGCCGGACGCGCGATATAAATAGAGGACCAGTATAGAGCATCCGCTCCCCTCACGTCCAGCGCAGACCCCTCCGGTCGTGTCCCCGCAAGAATGTGTTCACGGAATAAAGCGCATTGGATAGAATGGAACACCCACCGCGATCGCGGAAGACGTCCCGTGACCGCTTCTTGTCAGCCCGGATGGGAATAAATCCGGCGCCTCACGGCATCCGCACCCGCGGGCCGAAGACCGGCCGTTCTGTTAGGACCCGGAGTCGATCAGAAGCCACGCCCCTTCCGAAAGCGACCAAAAGAGGGCCTGGGCCTCTTCTTCGGAGAGGACCAGGCGAAGGTCCGGAAAGCGGCGATCGAAGAGGAGACGCTCCGCTTCCCAAGAGAGACTCACCGCCGTCTCTTTGATCAGAGAGAGCCCGCTGTGAATCTTTCCGCAGTTGCATTCCCGGCGCGCCGGCTCGATCGAAATCATCAGCCCATCTTCAAAATAGAGCCGGTATCGGGAAGGCATGTCCCCGACCGACACGAATACCGTTTCGGTGGAGAGGAGGGAAGAGACCCGGGTCTCCGGGGCGCCCGAAAGCGGAATCTCTTTTTCGACGGCCGGAGGGGGGGGATATTTTTTGATCAGACGATGGACCGGCTCCCGAAGCCTCTCGGCCTTCTCCAACGAGATTTCACTGAAGTGGAATTGCTTCAGAGGAAAGCCTTTTATTTTAAGGATCAGTCCTTGGGAGGAGAGGTTCAGAAGGGTGTAGACCTCTCCCTTCTTGGCGAGCGCCAACTCCAATTGGAGGATCTTTTTCTTTGCGGCCGCAGGGGGCCCTTCCGGATCGATTGCGGAAACAACCGATGGGACGAAGAGGAGCCAGAGGAAAGCGACGAGAGAGAGGATCGTTCCGCAACGGTGCAAGGGTCTCAAAGGAAGGGGGGTCCGGTGATCGGTCTGCTTTGTGAACATCGGTTCAGAGGGGCTCAGAAAATATAAATCGGCGCTCCGTTCGGAAGACTCTTGTAGACGACCTCCAGGTCTTTATCGGCCATTCGGATACAGCCGTGCGTGACATTTTGGCCGAGCATCCGGGTATAAAGCGTTCCATGAATGAAATAGCCGTTCCCGAAGGCAATGGCATATTCCCCCAATACCCCCCCTTCGACCCGGTCGCGCGCGTCGATCGGAAGGGCCTCCCCTTCTTCAATGAAAGCCCAGTCGGGTTTGATCCAGACCGGATTTCGAATCTTTGATTGAACGCGGAATTCTCCCCGGGGGGTCTCGAAGAGCCAACGCCGGTCGGGGTTTTTCGGATCGGTCAGGGTGGTCCCGCTGCCGGTCGATACCACCGCTTCATAGACCACCGACTCTCCCCGTTTCAGCCAGAGGCGATTTTTCGCCGTATCGACGACGGCATAGATCCCTTTGGGAGAGAGACTTTGAATCGCCTTGCGAAGCTTTTGGTCCTCGGGAGCCAGCTCAGAGCGGACATCGCGTTTCTTGAGGCCGGGGGAGGGGGCCGGCTTTCCCGGAGCGAGGGAGGCGGCGGTGTCGGTTGCTTTGATCGAGAGGAAGAGAAAGCCGACCGTGAGAAGAAGGAGCCCGGCCAAGAGGAGCCCCCATCCCGACTTCCATCGGCCGTCTGAAAAGGATCGAAAGAAGTTGAACATGGCGGTATCCTACAGAGCAAAGTCGGTTGATGTCAAGTCATTTGTGGTGCCGACGATGGTGACGGGGGTCCCGTTGGACACGCGGCGGAAGAGGTCGTCCATCTCGTCATTGTCGAGGGCGACGCAGCCGAGCGTCTCTTCCAGTCCCTCGTTCCTTCCGCCGTGGATTTCAATCAGCCCCCCCAGCTGCCGGGCCCGCCTGTACCGGGCCCGATCCCGCTCGTTGGGGTAGTTGATCAGCAGGGCCCGATGATACTTCGTCTCCCCCAGATCCTTCTTCAGGATGATCCGATAGGTTCCTTCGGGGGTGGCGCCGTCGCCGACCGATCGCTTGTCATTGAGCCCGTTAAAGCCCAAACTGATCGAATAGACCTTGATCGGCCGTTCTCCCTGATAGAGGGTCAGGGTTCGTTCGGCCTTCCGCACCACGATGACCGGGGCGCTATTCCTGCGGGACCAGTCGAGCGTCTCGCGCACCCACCCCCGCCAGCGGATCAGATTCCGCCGCTCCAGGTAGCGATCGAGCGTCGTGTTGATTTCCCGGTCGGCCGGATCGAGGAGTAGACGGGCCCGTCTTGCCTTCTCATAGGAGGCGCGATAGCGCCCCTCGGTGAGGTCTTGACGCGCTTCGGCCAGGAGGAGCTCGGCTTGGACCGATTTCTTTCGCGCGGCGTTCGTCACGAAGAGCTTGGACGACCGCTCGCGCAGCTGCTCGGCGATCGCCTCGACCGAACGGACCTCTTGGAAGGCTTTCTCCCGCGTCTCGTTCCGCTTCGATGAAACCGATCGGAGAAGGCTCTCTCCTTCCAAAGAAAGGGCGGTCAGGTGCGTCCGAATCTCATCGTACTCTTGGATCATCGACCACCGGGCCCGCTCGCGCGAAAAATTTCCTTTCACCGCTTCGACTTTTTCTTGATAGCGGAAATATTCTTCCGGCGCGAATTCCGCGGCGCCGATCTTCCAGAGCGTCTTCTCGATCCGGGCCACCTGCTCCAGCTCCTGCAGCGGAGGAGCGTCGCCGCAGCCGCTCAAGCCCGCGCCCGACGAGATCGAAAGGAGCATCCAAAAAAAGGCCCGAGAGAGGCCCTCCCAAAGTGAAGAGGACTTCCCCCGGGCCGTATGAGCGGTGCGCATTTCGGTATGAGACCGAATGGCCGCCATTACTTCTTCTTTTTCCCCTTTTTCGATTTGGCCTTCTCCGCCTCGGCGGCTTTGACCTTTTGGATCGCCTGCTCCACCTCGGCGCTGATCGAATCGGCCTTCTCCTTGATCGGAGCGGCTTTGGAGAGGGCGTCGCGATAATCGCCCTTGTCGATCGCCTGCTGGACGGCCGGCAGCGATTCGTTCAGGGCATCGACATCGGCGCGGAGCGCGGCCAGATCGGCTTCGCTTCCTTTCCCTTTGGGGGCCTGGGCCAGAAGGTCTTTGGCCTTTTGAACGGACTGGCTCGCCGCGGCGTGGAGGGAAGCGGCTTGCTGTTTCGCCTCTTCCTTTTTCTGGGCGCTGGCGGTCTGGAGCTGGCCGGCCTGCTGGCGCACGTCGGCGAGCATCTTCTGCGCCTGCTCGTAATTTCGGAACGGCGCCATCTTCTCGTCTTGGGTCTTGATCTCCTGCATGGCGGAGATCGGAAGAGC
>SCUR01000050.1 GCA_004297235.1 Candidatus Manganitrophaceae bacterium
TCTTAACCTATTTTCCGAAGGTCAACGGAACGGTCGTTTCGGTCGAGGGCGAGAAGGTGATCGTCAATCTCGGAAAAGAGAAAGGGATCTCGAAAGGGGTTCTCCTCACGGTCTACCGGGAAAAAGAACCTTTCTACCACCCGATCACAGGGGTTCCCCTCGGCCGCTTCGAAGAAGAGGTCGGGACCGTCGAGGTGGAGCAGATCGAGAGCGATCATCTCCAAGCCCGAAGCATTACACCGGGTGAATCGATTCGCGCCGGGGACGGGGTTCGCATCTCCGCCGCCCGAATTCCGGTGGGGATCACCTCTCTCTCTCCGGACGGCCCCGATTTTTTAACGACCGAATTGGTATCGGCCCTTTCGGAGACGGGGCGGTTCCGCATCGATTCTCTCCCCCCGAAATCGGGTATCGGGGACGCATTGAATAGAAAGAACCTCTATCTGATTCAACTAACGACTTCCAAAGACGAGGGGCGGTTTCTCATGAAACTGGAGATTCAGAACACCCAAACCGGGCAAGCTCTTTCGGAAATGTCGGTCCAGATTGTTCAGTCGGATGAGAGCGATCTCATCTTAGAGCATCTGCAGTATCAGCTCTTTGAGCGGCAGCAAAGCCAAATCAAGTAATCTCTCATCTTCCTTCGGAGAAGCGAGATCGATGGTCTCCCGTACAAAAGATTTGGAAAACCTGGACGAGGAAGCGCTCGGCGCGATGATAGACCCTCAGAATCTTCCAAGGCATGTCGCGATCATCATGGACGGGAACGGCCGATGGGCCGCCCAGAAAAACCTTCCCCGTATCGCCGGACATCGAAGAGGCATCCAGTCGGTGCGCGAGATCGTGACCTTCTCCCGGGAGTTAGGAATCGAAACCCTCACCCTCTTCGCCTTTTCGAATGAGAACTGGCAGCGTCCCTCGACGGAAATATCTCAGCTCATGATGCTTTTGGAGAGATACTTAAAGCAAGAGTTGAAGACCATGATGAAAAACGAGATCCGCTTTCGAACCGTCGGACAGATCGAGCGTCTCCCGGCTTCCGTGGTCCGGATGATCCGATCGGTTGAAGAAAAAACGGAGCAGAATAAAAAAATGACCCTCATCCTGGCGTTGAGTTACGGCGGGCGGGCGGAAGTGGTCGACGCGGTTCGGCGGATCATGGAGGAATTTCAGAAAGAGAAGATTTCGATCAAAGACATCGATGAGGAATTGTTTTCCCGCTATCTCTATACTCAAGAAGTTCCCGATCCCGACTTGATGATCCGGACGAGCGGCGAGGTTCGGATCAGCAATTTTCTTCTCTGGCAATTGGCCTATACCGAGCTTTACTTCACCAAGACTTTTTGGCCCGATTTCAGGCGGAAGGACTTCCTTCAAGCCCTGCTGGACTATCAGGGTAGAGAACGCCGGTTCGGTCTGGTCGGGGAGCAGGCTTCAAATTCGGGCTCAATGCAAAACGCGAGTTCCCCAGGCTCTTCCGGGAAGCGGTTTTTGGAAGACCTTAACGGGGGAGAAGAGCGTGAATTTTAAAGAGAGCCGGCTGGCGACCGCCGTCGTTCTTCTCCCGATCCTTTATCTTCTCATCTGGGTGTTGCCCCCTCTTTTCTTCTTTTTTTTCGCCGCCCTCGTGATCCTCCGGGTCCAGTATGAGTTTTATCTTCTTTTCTTCCGCGGCCGGGAGACGACGCCGATCTTGATCGGCTTGGCGCTCGGTCTTCTGCTGTCGTTCAGTTTATATCGGGCCGATCTTTTTTGGGGGGGGCGGTCCGGTCCGGCGGTGATGACCCTCTCGCTGATGGTCCTCCTGCTCTTCGTTCTCTTTCTATTCCGGGACATCAAAACAACGTTGGTCGATTCCGCCGTTCTCTTTTTGGGGATCGTTTACATTTCGGGCTTTCTCAGCCACCTGATCCTCCTTCGCCGGATGGATAGGGGTAGCGCGTTGATTCTCTTTTTGCTCTTGCTGATCTGGTCGGGGGATGCCGCCGCCTATTATGTGGGGAAATCGATCGGAAAGCATAAGCTCTACCCCGAGGTGAGTCCGAACAAGACGGTGGAAGGAGCGGTGGGGGGCTTGGCCGGGAGCTTCTTGGCGACGCTCCTGGCGCAATTCACCTTTCTTCCGATCTTCACCGGTCTTGATTTTATTGGGATCCCGCTGCTGGTCGGAGGGATGGGACAGTTGGGCGATTTAACCGAATCGATGATGAAACGAAGCGCCGGGGTCAAGGATTCGAGCGCGCTCATTCCGGCGCATGGCGGTCTCTTCGATAAGCTGGATAGTGTTGCCTTTGCCGCGCCGGTGTTCTATTATTACCTCCTTTGGGTCAAGGGGTGAACGGGAGAAAGAAGTCGGAAGTCGGCATTCATCATAAGGATAGAGAAAGACAAAATATTTCTTCTGCTTCTGTCTTCTGATTTCTCAATTCTGTTGCTCACAAGAGAGATGTGATGAAAAAGATCGTAGTCCTCGGATCGACCGGTTCTATCGGAACAAATACGCTGGATGTGATCGGCCGATTTCCCGATCGCTTTCAAGTCGTCGGTTTGACGGCCCGATCCAACAATGTTAAGCTAGAAGAGCAAATCAGGCGGTTCAAGCCAAAAGTTGTTTCCTTAGCGGATGAGAAGGCGGCCCTCGCCCTTGAAAGAAAGTTCCGACGGTCCGGATTGGAGGTCCTCTCCGGAGAGGCCGGGACGGTCGAAGTCGCGAAAATGACCGAAGGAGAGCTGGTCGTTTCCGGGATGGTGGGGGGGGCGGGGCTTCTTCCGACATTCTCCGCAATCCAAAGCGGTAAGAACGTGGCGTTGGCCAACAAGGAAACGCTGGTCATGGCGGGAGAGATCATCCAGCGCGAGGCCCGGCAGAAAAGGGTCCGGATCCTGCCGATCGACAGTGAACACTCGGCCATTTTTCAGGTGATGGTTTC
>SCUR01000503.1 GCA_004297235.1 Candidatus Manganitrophaceae bacterium
CCGACTCACGCCAATCAAACCCGGCCTCTTTGAAGACGCGATGGAGCCCTTCCTCTTCGGCTTTTTTCTTCACCTGCTGCGAGCCGGGGACAATCATTGCATAGACTTTGGAGGAAACCCGGCGGCCCTTCACGAACTGGGCCACCCGGCGGAGATCTTCGATCCGGGAGTTGGTGCAGGAGCCGATGAAGACCCGCTCGATCGGAATCTCTTCGATCCGGGTCCCGGGACGGAGGCCCATATACTCAAGGGCCCGCTCGGCCGATTTCCGATCATTGGGGTCGCCGTATTCGGCCGGATTCGGAATGCGGGCATCGATCGGCAGAACCTGGCCGGGGTTCGTTCCCCAGGTCACCTGCGGGGTCAGCGTCGCGGCATCGACCTTCAGCGTGCGATCATAGGTCGCGCCCGGATCGGTCGGAAGGGTCTTCCATCGCGTCACCGCCGCATCAAAATCGCTCGGCGCATGCTTCCGCCCTTTCAGATAGGCGAACGTTTTCTCGTCGGGGGCGATCATTCCGGCCCGGGCCCCTCCCTCGATAGACATGTTGCAGACGGTCATCCGCTCTTCCATGCTGAGCGACCGGATCGTGTCGCCGGCATATTCGATCACGCTGCCGACACCGCCGCCGGTGCCGATCTGTCCGATGATCGAAAGGATGATGTCTTTCGCTTCGACGCCGTATGGCCGCGGTCCGTTCACCTCGATCAGAAACGTTTTCGGCTTATCCTGCAGAAGACACTGCGTTGCCAGGACATGCTCCACCTCGCTGGTCCCGATGCCGAACGCCAGCGCGCCGAAGGCGCCGTGCGTGGAGGTGTGACTGTCGCCGCAGACGAGGGTACAGCCGGGGAGGGTCAGTCCCAGCTCCGGACCGATGACATGGACGATCCCTTGATCCGGATTATTCAGATCGAAGAGGGTCACGCCGAACTCTTTACAGTTTCGCGAGAGGGTGTCCATCTGCTGTTTAGAGATCTCATCCAAGATCGGGAGGGAGCGATCGGTCGTCGGGACATTGTGGTCCATCGTGGCGAAGGTGAGATCGGGACGCCGCACCTTCCGCTTGGCGAGACGGAGTCCGTCGAAGGCCTGCGGGGAGGTGACCTCATGAATGAGGTGGCGGTCAATGTAGATGAGCGACGGCTTCCCCGGCTCCTCATGGACAACGTGGGCTTCCCAGATCTTCTCGAACATTGTTTTCGGCTTCATGGCGCTCTTCATCTCCCGATCAAAAAATCCGTTAAACGATAATGTGAAGCGCTATTATAACCGAAACGGAGTCCCCTTGAAAAGAGGAAATCAGTGAAGAAAGATCGTCTCGCGATCAGGAGGCTGCTTCGGCACGGAGGGTTTCGCGGCGGCGGCGACACCCATCCACCAACCATAGCCGGGGTCCGGAAGAAGCACGCTCCCCAAGACCGACGCCGGTTGATCGATCGGGGTCGCCTTGACGCCGACATTCGAGAGGCTGTAGAGAAATGTGTCGGGGCCGGAGGCCATCATGACCGATCGGGTCGGAGCGGCCCCGCCGAGGAACCGGCCCTCTTTGCACTCATCGGCGATCCAGGGTTGATCCGGCGGGATATTGGTGCAGTAAACCTGGAACGCCAAATCGGCTTGATCGACCCGCCCGAGCTCGGTGAAGCCTTCCGTCACGCTCACGCGGAACGCGGCAACCCCGCTGAAAGAAGTTCCCGAAGGAGGGTCCCAAACGACCAGCGGGATCGCGAGGAGATTGCGCGGAGCATAAAATGTGAACGCGTGCGGATCGAAGGTCGCCTGACTCCAGCCGAACCGCCCCCCTCCGGCAGGGAGATATTTGTGAAGCAGCGCCGGACGGGCCGGATCGGCGACATCAAAGATCTGAAGCTGGATGTCGCCTGACTCGAGGCCGATCGTCAGCAAGTGGTTTGGACCGAGCGGATGAAGATAGGTGCTGAAACCGGGAATCGTCAATTCTCCCATTCGCTTCGGTTGACGCGGGTCGGAAAGATCGAAGGCGAAGAGCGGGTCCACCTGGCGGAAGGTCACGACATATCCGCGATCGCCGAGGAACCGCGCGCCGGTCACCTGCTCCCCCGGCGCAAAGCCTAAAACCGACCCGGCGACCTGCAGCTCTCCGCTCGGGTTCTCCTCCAAAACGAAAAGGTGGTTCTTCCGTTCGAGCCGCTTCGTCTCGGGATCGATCCGATCTTCGGTGCTGACGACCCTGAGGAATCCTTCCTGCTCGCTTAAATGAAATCGGCTGCCGATCCAGCCGTCGATGCGGCCGGCGGCGAGATAAGCCGGCTTCTCTTCGGAGATTCCGAATTTGTAGAGGGCGGTTTGCGGGGGCTGATTCGAATCCCACCACCAGCCGCTGCTCAACTGGGCGACATAAAGATGCTCTTTATCGGCATAGGTCAGCCAGGCATTGTTGATGAGCGCGGTTGCGGAAAGGTTCGATCCGTCGGTATCGACGCTCGTCACGATGAGCAGGCCAAGATCTTCCTTCACCTCCGGAAGAAGAACATCACGGCAGGAGAGGAGGGCGACGGCGGCCTCGGTCCCGCCGATTTGACGGGATGCGCGGGGGAGGAGGGTCCGCACATCGGTCTCGGTCATCGCTTTTCGAATCGTCTGTCGGATTGCTTCCTTCAGCTGTTCGATGCGCTCGGCCTCCTCAGCGCGGCCGGTTCCATTCCAGACCGCGTCGCGGTACCGGTTCACCAGATCGGAGAAGTTGTTGTCTTTCATCAGAGCCTCCGGCTCCGGCATCCGGAAGCGGGAGACCAGATGGATGCGCGTCTCAATCCGCCGGTGGTCGATCTGAAATCCTTCGATGAGAAGCCGTTGCGTGATTCGGGGCTGCGAGGGATCGGCGACATCCACAAAGATCATTTCGTCGTAGGAGAGAGGAGCGATCGGCATCGCCGCAGAAACGTCCGCCGTCTGCGCCTGGACCGGGAGAAATCGTCGTCCGAAAATCACCACGCGCCGCCGCGCCTCATCGAGATAGAGGCCGCCGGCGGAGGTGTCGAGCTTCAAACGAGAAAGCTCCGCAAGCTGCTGCGGAGGAAAACCCTTTTCGATCGCCAGAAAACCGCCGTTGACGATGTACAGGCGCCCCGCGCTGTCCGCCTCGACCAGATCGGCTTCATCGACCCCTTCTTCTTGTGTATTGGTCCGGGTGACGTCCTCGGGAAGGACCGTGTTTGCGGCGATGGCCCCGTCTCCTCCGAGCGGAACAAGGGGCAATGGACAATCGGTGCAAGCCGGAGGGGCTTTCATCGTATATCGTTCGATCAGCGCCGCTTCCACATACTGCGCTAAATCGTCGCAATCGGCGGAAGGGGCCAGCTTCAGGGCGCTCAGAGGGACCCCGGTCGACGGCCCTTCCGGGTTCCGATCGGCGGATCGGCTGCAACTGACAAGAGCGCTCACCATCATGAGGATGAAGAAAAAAACGTGGAGGGAGAAACGCACTTTTAATTTAAGAGACGTTTGAAGGAAAGGCATGCCGGGTCGGCTCGAAGGATTAAAGTTTATATTAAAGAATAACCATTTCGGTATCGCTGCTTCAAGAGAAATATGCAGTTCAACGAGATGATTCCAGACCGAATCCGATGGAGGGCGGCGAATGATTTTGGGGGATTCGACCTTTGCTTTGATTATTTCCGATCACTTTGATAAGATGCGCTTCATCTAAAATAAGGGGAGCCGAAAGAATGTTGAAATCGATTTGGACTGCGGTGGCGGTGGGAGTTCTTCTGACAGGTTGTTCGAGCGGGATCAGCGATGAAGCGCTGGCGGGACTTTCACCCGCCGAGGCGGGGAAGAAGGTCTTCGATGCCCGATGTAAACGATGTCACACCATCAATGGAGAAGGGGGAACACGCGGACCGAACCTCTCCAAGGTCGGGGGACGCCTGGAAGAAACGGCCATCCGGGACTTTGTCAAAGATCCGGCCGCGGCAAAACCGGGGACGCGGATGCCGAAGGTCTCTCTCACCGAAAAGCAGGTCGACTCGGTGGCGGCCTATCTCGCCGGACTGAAATAAGGCTACTTCTAGAAGACAGAATTCAGAGGTCAGAAGGGAGCATCCGGAATGAATACAGAAAAATGAATCGCTTCTGAATTCACTCCGGTCTCCTGCATTCTCTTTTTCTCCGAGCTGCGATGAATTGGTGGACGCTCTCGTTCTACTTGCTGGTCCTCTTGGCGGTCGGGGCCCTTTTCTCGACCAAGAAGGACGTTTATCCCGATGAAGGAACCCTCTTTCACCGGCAGTCCTGGAGCATTTGGATCGGCCTTTTTGCCGCAACCCTTCTCAAAACCGTCAGCGCGATCGTTCTCCGGTCGCCCGGGTCCTTCCGAAACCAACCGATCATCGTGCCGATTTATCTCATCGCCGAAATCTCCGTCTTTATCTCCATCCTCTTTTTCTACCGGTTCATCACCCGCCAGCCGCTCTCCTCTCTCGGTTTCTCATCGGACCGTTTCGGGATACGCCTCCTCTATGCAATGCGGTGGATCTTGGGCGCCTTCCTCCTGATTTACGGAATTTTCCACTTCCTCCTGCTTTACCAATCTTTCGAAGTCTCCCAGGCGTGGCTGCTGCGGCTTTATCGCAACCGCGATCTCGTCACCGCGCTGATGCATTTCTTCGAGAAGGTCTGGGGATTGCCTTCTCTCATCGTTCCCATTCTGTTCATGGTGGTCCTCCGTCCGTTTTTCGAAGAGGTCGTTTTCCGAGGTCTTCTCTACGGTCCGATTCGCCGCAAAACCGATCCGATCATGGCCACCCTGATCACCTCCCTTGTCTTTATGCTGGCCGACGGATCCTATACGAGCCCCCATCTTCTTTCGGGCGTTCTCTCCGCTTACCTCTATGAGAGGACGGAAATGCTCCTTCCGGGGGTGATTTTACATGGGATGATCAACCTGGGGAGCGTGGTCTACTACTTCGGCGGAAATAATGCGATGTCGGTGAGGGTGCGTACAGCGGAATCGGGCTGGATGACGCTCCTTCTGGCCGTCCTTTTTCTCGGATCGGCGATATTCTATCGAATTCTGGTCAAGAAGGGATATGGATGGAAAGAGCCGGTTTCGATTTCCTCGGACGCATGATCAGCCAAAACGGCATTCCAGCGCAAGCGCCTTCTCAAGCCGTCTCATGTAATCGTTTCGGGAAATTTCGATTGCACCGAAGGTCTGTAGATGGGAGGTGATAAACTGGGTGTCGAGCAAGAGATAGCCCCGCGCCGTCAGCCGCTCGACGAGAGAAGCCAGGCAGACTTTCGAGGCGTCCCGTTGAAGGGTGAACATCGACTCCCCCATAAACGCGCCGCCCAAGGCCACCCCGTAAAGCCCTCCCGCCAGAATCCCCTCTGAGTACGCTTCGACGGAGTGCGCCTTCCCCAGCCGGTGGAGCGCGGTGTAAGCGCGAATGATTTCCTCATTGATCCAGGTCTCTTTTCGCGCGGCGCAGGCCCGGATCACCGATTCGAAATCACGATCGATCGCAATTTCAAATAGACCCTGGCGGATCGTTCGGCCCAGCCGTCTCGGGAGATGAAACGATGGAAGATCGATGATCCCGCGGGGATCGGGAGCGTACCACCGGATCTCTCCGCCGTCGGCCATCGGAAAGATCCCCTGTCGATAAGCGGCTTCGAGAAGGGCGGGGGTCAGTGAGATCGGCATGGTGAGAATATACCCGAACCGACGATGGGGAGCAATCGAAGAAAGGTCGATCTTGTGACGGCCCTGTAGGGGCGAATACACGGTGTCGCAGTGCAGGCAAGATTCGCCCCTACAGGCGCATTCGAAAAGATCAGGCGGCTTTGCTGAGCAGGTCGTCCCGAAGCGAGGCGAACTTTTTCGCTTCGCGGGTAATGGCCTCGTAGTTCTGGCTGTCGACGTGTTTCTTGGGGATGAGCAGGCTCCCCAAAGCGATCGCTTCAACGCCGAGCGAGAGATACTCTTTGAAAGAGTCGTAGCTCTTGACCCCCGCCGGAATCACTTTAAGAAAGGGGAGCGGTTTGAGAATCTCGTCGACGTAATCCGGACCTCCGAGGGCATCGACGGGGAACACCTTGACCATATTTGCGCCGCCGCGCATCGCCGTATAAATTTCAGAAGGGGTCGACGCTCCCAGGATGCAGGCGACATTGCCGTCCCGGCACACCGGAACCAGCTCCAGATTGCCGACCGGGGAAGCGACGAAGTGACAACCCAGGCCGATGGCGGAGCGCGCCTCACGGAGGGTTAAGACCGTCCCGGCGCCGACCAGGATGTTCTTCTCTTTCATCAGCTCCCGAATGACATCCTGCGCATCCGGAATAGTGAAAGAAATTTCGAAGATACAAATCCCACCCTCGATGACGGCCTGCACGGTCTTCACGGCTTGATCAGCATTTTCGGTTCGAATGACTGCGATTATCTTTTCCCTGGTAATACGTTCAAGGACCGTATTCAACATTTTTCCCTCCGGATCAAACTATGCCAAAGAAGCCCCGCGGAACTCGCCATGAAGAAACCCTCTTTCCAGTGGTCTCCGTAAAGGTCCTCGCCCGACTAAGCCGATGGAAATGAGCGACGATTGAAGTCCGGGATCGGTATTCCCGGCAGAGTGGCTTCTCTCCATGACGTTTGAGTCGAACCTTTACATGAGAGGGTTCGCATCAGATAAAAATTTGCAAAAGGGGTGCCGTAGGGTAAGCCCGCTTAGATTCGCTATCAACCGATCTTACCGCGAATGGGAAAAAAGGTAACAAGTGACCACGGCCTGCGGCGACACTGAGAAAAATAGATTCGGGACCGTCGGGTCAAAGAGGCGGCTCCTTCAAGATTCGCGCATCAAAGAGGAAGCTCCTCCTACACCCGCACGAGAAAAGGGGCAGGAGACTGGGAAAAGACACGCTTTTCATCGGCCCGGAGGCAAGGAGAATTCTTTCTCATGGAAATGAATCGGGTTGCCTTCCGCCTGCCTGTAAAGAAAAATTACACCTGGGCACTTTTCCTTCGGCCGTGTTTCGATTTCTGCTTTTGGATTCAAGACATTCAACCCGACCTGCCGTCGTTTCGGTAAAATATGACATTTATTTTCACTTCTATTCGAAAATCGGTTTGCATCCGCTTTGAATCCTGAGGAGAAGTCGATGCTCCTTCTCCACGCGCCCATATCGCGGGCGTTCGCCGTTCCGCGCCGGCGCGGCAGACATCGGTCTGTCCGTCTGTTGGATGAGGCGTTTTTTAACCGGAACAGAAAACTTGAACCAAAGGGCTTGACAGGATTGCGCCATCTCGGCTACTATCTGCGTTGCTCTTTTGGTCCCCATCGTCTAGCCCGGCCTAGGACATCGCCCTTTCACGGCGGTAACAGGGGTTCGAATCCCCTTGGGGACACCAGTATCGTTGCTGCATTTTTCGCTCTGTCCCAGCCGTTTGTGGAATCAGGCCCCTCTTGACTAAACGCCGGTCATTTCCCTCTATCGGACAGGTGACAGACCCTTTCATTTTTATGCTAAATCGAGTACCATATTCGGGGTTGATCGCGCATCCCTCAGGTGCTCCAGTGATCATTTCTCGTTTTGGATTTTCTTAAGGCTCATCATTAACGCAAATGTCGTCTCATTATTTCGATGAGAGACCCAGGGTGTCCCGCCGCTGTGCAGAGGATGCATGACGGCCTTCTTTCCAACAGAGGATGCAACTGAAGCCTTGCTTCGGCAGGGAGTGCTTTAATCTGCCGGATCGTTTATCAGGGGGAGGATTTTTAGACGATGTCAAAGAAGGTATTAATCGTTGATGACAATCAGGATGCGATCCACATATTGACGGCGGTCCTGAAAAGAGGGGGATATCTCGTCTCGGTTGCGAAGAACGGCGCCGAAGCGATTGAGAAGGTCCATCAGGAGAATCCGGCGCTCATCCTCCTCGATATCATGATGCCGAAGATGGACGGCTTCGAAGTCTGTCAGGAGATCAAAGGGAGAGAGGAAACGCGCAACATTCCGGTTCTCATGATCACGGCCAGAAAAGACCCGGAATCCCGAAAGCGCGGATTGGAGGTCGGCGCCAGCGAATACCTGGTGAAGCCGATCCATCCCGCCGAAGTATTGCGCAAGGTCCAGGAGTACTTGGGAGATGACCGCACGTCTCCTCCTTCGTTGAAATCGTTCTTCTTCCCTTTTCTCCTTTTTCGGGAGATGATCGGATTGACGCCGGATCCGTTCTCGTACAATCCCTCCGTCCACAAAAACCGGTGGCCCTACCCGGTTTAGAAAACGGCGGACCCCATCCGCTTCGTTATCATCTCGGTTCCCTTTCTCCATGACCGGAGGAAGCTATATCGTATCCGCTTGTCTTCTAGAAAAAGAAAATGGCAGATTAAATCTCTACGGATTCCGCACTGGATGAGACACCACCCCGCATGGAGGAGATGATCCGCATGAAAGAGGTAGACACCGATTCGAATTCACACGCCGCCTGCATCTGTCCGATTTATTGTATTGTCCCTCCCCATATCCTCAAGCGAATCGCCGAACACGGCAATGCCAATCAGAAATCGTGGGCGTTTCGAACCCTGGCGATCTCCGAGCAGGCACGCGGCCAACGGCAGGCGGTCGGGCTCATTGCCGCGCTCGCGACGACCTCGACCGGAACCAAGCGAAGGACGGTCTATGATGCACGGAACTCAAGCCGTTTGCCGGGCACGATCGTCCGCGCGGAGGGAGGCCCCAAGAGCAAAGATCCCGCCGTCAACGAGGCTTACCTCGGCGCCGGAACGACGTATGATCTCTACTATAAAGTCTTCGGCCGAAATTCAATCGACGAGCGCGGCATGCGGCTCGACTCCACCGTCCATTACGGCCGGGATTACGACAACGCCTTCTGGAACGGGCAGCAGATGGTGTACGGCGATGGAGACGGGGAGCTGTTCAACCGCTTCACCATCGCCATCGATGTGATCGGCCATGAGCTGACGCACGGCGTCACGCAATACGAGGCGGGGCTGGAGTATGAGGATCAGCCGGGCGCGCTGAACGAATCGATGTCCGACGTGTTCGGATCGCTGGTCAAGCAGTATCGGCGGCGCCAGACGGCCAAGAACGCCGATTGGCTGATTGGAAAAGGCCTCCTCGCCTCCGGGGTGAAAGGGAAGGCCCTTCGTTCCATGAAGGAGCCCGGCACGGCCTACGATGACGACCTGCTCGGGAAGGACCCCCAGCCGGGCCACATGAAAGATTATGTCAAAACCCATGACGACAACGGCGGCGTCCACATCAATTCCGGCATTCCGAATCGCGCGTTCTATGAAACGGCGATCCGCCTCGGAGGATATGCCTGGCAGAAGGCGGGACAGATCTGGTATGTGGCATTACGCGATAAACTGCGGCCGACCTCGCAATTTAAAGACGCCGCGAAAGCAACATGGATGGCCGCCAGAGAGCTCTACGGAAACGGCAGCCTGGAGCTCAAGGCGGTTCAGCAGGGGTGGAGCGAAGTCGGCATTAAGGTGTAAAAGTGAAGATTGATTTTACCCGGAGCGGCGGCTTCGCCGGAATGCGGTCGGCCGTCGCGATCGATACGGAAAATCTCCCTTCGACCGAATCGGAGCGGTTGCACCGGCTCGTCGAAGAAGCCGGTTTTTTCGACCTGCCGGCCGCGCTGAAATCGACCGCTCCGGGCGGGGACCGTTTTCAATATCGGGTGAAGGTGGAAGAGGGGACGCGGCGGAAGGAGATCGTGGCCGATGAGGCGGCCGTTCCGGAGCGCCTCCGCCCCCTTCTCGATTATTTGACCGGCTGGGCGCGCGCCAGCCAAAAGAGGAAGACCGTCTAGCGCGACCGGCGGCCTAGATCGGGTCTTCTTTCGAGAAATCTTTCTCAATCACGATCTCGATCTCTTCTTCGGCGGAGATCCCCCGATTCCGGACATGGGTCTTCAGGTCGGGATGCCGGCGCAGCAGGGTAAAGATCGACTTGAGAATCTCCGGCTTGATCTGACCCTCCCAGCGCTTCAGCCAGAGGTAATCGTCTCCGTCCCCCTCGTACTCCTCCGGAAACAGCGCCTCCAGACTAAACCGCAACACAAACGTCTTCTCTTCCCGAAACAACGAACCCTCGCTTTCCCGCCGATGCGCATCAGGAAGCGATCAGCGATGCTTTCAGCTTGAGGCTTTTAAATCGTTAAGCTGACCGAGAGCGGACGGCTGATCGCCCTTTCTTATCAAAAACATCTCCATCTGAACAGCGAGAAACTTCGCGATTTCGGCCGTCTCAAACGGCCACGCATAGATGAACGAAATGCCGGGATGCCGGCGTTGCGCCCCGTCGATCGCCTCGGGAATCTCCGCTTTCGAATGCGCCCCCCCCGGGGTCATCATCGGCGTCACGATCACCACCTGCCGGGGTCTCATGGCGGCCGCTTGATCGAGCGCTTCATCGACGCCGGGGCTGCAAAACTCGTTAAACCCGACGATCACGTCGCAATTCATCTCACGGCGAAGCTGGGCCGCCAACGCCTGCGATCCGTTGAAAAAGGGATCATTCTCCGCGGTGCGGGGCCAGCTCCGCATTTTGGCGTCCAGCTCGTCGTGACGACGCTGCAGCGACGCGCGCGTCTCCTCCGAAGCGTGCCGCAGCTTTCCCCGCAGATCGAACAGCTCCGCCATTTCTCTTTTCGGAAAATCGCTCGCCGGCGCGCCATGCATCGCGAGCACAACCACTTTCTCTAATTCGATTTCTTCACACATGGTCGGTTCCTTTTTCTGAACGGTTGATCCGCCGGAGCGAGTATAACATGAACCGGGGTTGAAAGCGGATGGAAAAGTGAACCGGCTTGCTGTAGAATGGACCGATCTAAGGAGGACCCATGGCTCAAGCGAAACAAACGGACAATCCAAAGCGGCCCCTCTTGGGGGCGCATATGTCAGTGGCCGGCGGGCTCGATCAGGCGCTCTATCGCGGGAAGACGGCCGGGTGCGATGTCATACAAATCTTTTCCAAAAACTCGAACCAGTGGAAAGCGAAACCGCTGACCGTCGAGGACCTTTCGAATTTCAAAAAAGCCCGGGAGGAGACCGGCCTCTTCGCCGCAATGGTGCACAGCTCCTACCTGATCAACCTCTGCTCCGACAAAGAGGAGGAGTGGAAAAAATCGGTCGAAGCGCTCTACATCGAGATGGAGCGGGTCGAAGCGCTGGAGATGCCTTATCTGGTTCTTCACCCCGGCGCACATCTCGGAGCGGGGGAAGCGGTGGGGATCGCCCGGGCCGCCGACGCGCTGAATCTCCTTTTTCAACGGTCCTCCGGGTTCAAGATGCAGATTCTGATCGAGCTGACCGCGGGACAGGGGAGCTGCGTCGGCAGCCGATTTGAGGAGGTGGGGGCGATCCTCGACCGGATCAAAGCGCCGGAGCGGATCGGGATCTGTTTCGATACCTGCCATGTCTTTGCAGCCGGGTATGATCTGCGAACCGAGTCCGGATATCAGGAGACGATGGCCGCCCTCGACCGCGCGGTCGGATTGGAACGCGTTCGGGCGTTCCACCTCAACGACTGCAAAAAGGATCTCGGCTGTCGGGTCGATCGGCACGAGCACATCGGCCAGGGGAAAATGGGCACCGCCCCCTTTTCGTTCCTCATGAACGACCCCCGCTTCTTCGGCCTCCCTATGGTTCTGGAAACCCCGAAGGGAAAAGAGCTCCAGGAAGACATTCAAAACTTGGCCCTTCTCAGAGGACTTCATCGGGGCGGGGTTTAGGGGCTGGGGGGTGAGGTCTGGTTGAAATCTTTAACCACCTCCAATCCCCAGACCCAGGCCCCCGTCATTTGGTATTGATTTCAGCCTGAGCCGCTGCTAGAATCGGGCGGATAAGCGATCGGACGTTTCATTTGCTTTTCATCCCTTAACAAGGTAAGATCGGCCGTTTTGAAGAAACCCCAGGGGAGGGATTCTTTCATTTTTTGCAGCGGATTTCCCGATCAGAAGGGAAATTCCTGCGGCGACGCGGATTGATGCATTCGGAGGAGAATCGATGGCAAACGAAAAAAGACAATACGTCAATTATATTTTCTACAAATTGGATCCGGCGTGGCGAAGACTGCCGGCCGAAGAGCGCGAGGCGGGAAAGCGGGAGCTCACCGCGGCCATCGAAGGGTTCACATCGAAGGTGCTGGTGATTCCTTATTCCACCGTCGGAATCCGGGCCGAGACCGATCTCATGCTCTGGCGGATCAGCTACGATCTGGAATCATTCCAGGACATGACGGCCAAGATGCTCTCGACCAGCCTGGGCAAATACATGAACACCGTCTACTCCTACATCGCCATGACCAAGCGGTCGATCTATGTCGACAAGCACAGCCACGAAGGGCAGGAGTCGAAGCGCCTGACGATCATCCCCGGCGAATCGAAATATCTCTTCATCTATCCCTTCGTCAAAACGCGCGAGTGGTACCTTCTCACCAAATCGGCCCGGCAGGGAATGATGAACGAGCATATCGAAATCGGCCACAAATACCCGACGGTGAAGATCAACACCTCCTACTCCTTCGGGCTGGACGACGCCGAGTTCGTGGTGGCCTTCGAGAGCGACCATCCCCAAGACTTTTTGGATCTGGTGATGGAGCTGCGCGAAGCCGAGGCGAGCCGGTACACCCTCCGGGACACCCCCATTTTCACCTGCGTCCGAAAGAGCCTCAAGGATTCCTTGAACGATCTTGGGAACTGAGCGCATGACGGAGAAGATCGAAAACGTCATCATCATCGGCTCGGGGCCGGCCGGCCTCACGGCGGCGATTTATGCCGCCCGGGCGAACCTCCGTCCCGTCCTCATCGAAGGGGCCCAGGCGGGGGGGCAATTGATGATCACGACCGAGGTGGAAAACTTTCCGGGGTTCCCCGACGGCATTCAAGGGCCGCAGCTGATCCTGGAGATGAAGAAGCAGGCGCAGCGGTTCGACACCACCTTTATCACCGGAGACGTCACCTCCGTCGATTTCTCCCAACGACCGTTCAGCATCGTCGTCGACGGAGAGCGGACCTACCGGACCCAATCGGCGATCATCTGCTCCGGCGCCCGGGCCAAGCTGCTGGGGCTGGAATCGGAGGCCCGATTGATGGGACACGGCGTCTCGGCCTGCGCCACCTGCGACGGCTTCTTCTTCCGCGGAAAAGAGATCTTCATCGTCGGCGGCGGGGATACGGCCATGGAAGAGGCGAACTTCTTGACGCGGTTCGCCAACCAGGTCACCGTCATTCATCGCCGGGATAAACTGCGCGCCTCCAAGATCATGCAAGACAAGGCGTTCAAGAACCCGAAGATCAAGTTCATCTGGGACACCACGATCTCCGAGATTCTCAGCGGACCTTCCGGAACGGTCGAGGCGGCGGTTCTCGAGAATTTAAAAACCGGAGCGCGCGCCCAGCGGAAGATCGACGGGGTTTTCATCGCGATCGGGCACGAGCCGAACACCGCTTTGTTCAAGGGCCAGCTCGATCTCGACGATCGCGGCTACATCAAAACCGAGCCGGGCACCCCGCGCACCAGCGTGCCGGGAGTCTTCGCCGCCGGGGATGTGCAGGATCCGAACTACCGCCAGGCGATTACGGCGGCCGGCACCGGCTGCATGGCGGCGATGGACGCCGAAAAGTTTTTGGAATCCCAGGAAGGACACTGAATGGCCGATCGCCTTGAAAATGGACCGGCGACTCAAAAGCCCGATCTTCTTTTAATCGCATCGAGTGAGACCGACTCCAACATCTACTACGCGACCCGGTTCCTCGCCCCCGACTCCTTCATCTTCCTTCGCGCCCGCGGAAAGACGTTCCTTCTCATGAGCGACCTCGAAGTCGACCGGGCCCGCGCTCAATCGTCGGTCGATCAGGTCCTCTCGTATTCGGAGTATGAAGAGCGGACCAAGAAGCGGGGCATCGACCGTCCCGAAATGGCCGATGTCGTCCACACGCTGCTGCAAGAGCAGGGGGTGAAGGAGCTGACGGTTCCGGGGAGCTTCCCGCTGGAATACGGCGACGCCTTCCGATCCCGGGGCATCACCCTCTCGATCAAAAAGGAGCCGTTCTTCGAAGAGCGCGCCCTCAAGACTCCGGAAGAGGTGGCCGCCATCCGAAAAAGCCAGATCGCCGTCGAAGAAGCGGTCGCGGAGGCGTTCGAGCTGCTCCGGCGCGCCGAAATCAAAAACGGCGTTCTCACGCTGGAGGGAAAGGTTCTCACGTCGGAGTCGGTTCGAAATCATCTCCATCTGCGCATGATGGAGAAGCAAGCCCTGGGGCAGCACACGATCATCGCCTGCGGTGTCGACGCCTGCGATCCGCACAATGAAGGCGCCGGTCCGCTTCGGGCGAACGAGCCGATCATCTTCGACGTCTTTCCCCGCTCCACCGAGAGCCGCTACTTCGCCGACATGAGCCGGACGGTGGTCAAGGGCCGGGCCACCGATGCAATGAAGAAACTGTACGACACGGTGTTGGAAGGACAAGAGCTCGGCATCGCGCGCGTTCGGGCCGGCGCCAGTGGAAAGGCGATTCATGAGGAGATCGTCCAGCTCTTCGAAAAACGGGGCTATCACACCGGCAAGGTCGGCGGCCGGATGCAGGGATTCTTCCACGGAACCGGACATGGGGTCGGCCTCGACATCCATGAGCCGCCCCGGATCAGCCGGGCCGATTGGACCCTCAAAGAGGGGGAGGTCGTCACGGTGGAGCCGGGTCTTTACTACCCGGAGATCGGAGCGGTCCGGATCGAAGATATGGTTCTCGTCGAAAAAGAGGGCTGCCGGAATCTCACCACCTTTCCGAAAAAGCTGGAGATCGACTAAGTGGCTTCCAAACGCAACGGAACCCGGGCAACCGGAGAGGTCCTCAAAAAGGGCGGCCCGGAGATCGAGCAGCCGGCCCTGAAAGAGCTGGTCGAAAAAATGCTCGTATCTCTGGGAGAAGATCCTTCCCGGGAAGGGTTGAAAGGGACGCCGGGGCGGGTGGAACGGTCGCTTCGCTTTCTGACCAGCGGCTACCGTCAAAACATCGATCGGGTGTTGAACGACGCCTTCTTCACCATGACCCATGAAGAGATGGTGATCGTGAAGGACATCAATTTCTTCTCGCTCTGCGAGCATCATCTCCTTCCCTTCTTCGGAAAATGCCACATCGCGTATCTCCCCAGCGGAAAGGTCGTCGGCTTGAGCAAGCTGCCGCGCGTGGTCGAAGTCTACAGCCGGCGGCTGCAGCTCCAGGAGCGGCTGACCTGCGAAATCGCCGAGGCGATTTCAGAGAAGGTCCATCCGCACGGGGTCGGCGTGGTGATCGAAGCGCAGCATCTCTGCATGATGATGCGCGGCGTCGAGAAGCAAAACGCCAGAACGGTCACCAGCGCGATGCTGGGGGTCTTCAAAACCGACCCGAAGACGCGAGCGGAATTTCTCGATCTGCTTCGGCACGATAAAGTTTAATCAACCCATCAGGAATCTGAAAATTAAGAATGAAGAATCATTGTCCAAAAGGAAAAAGGTGAGTCACCTTCATTCCAAATTGAACATTCCTCATTCCGAATCACCCACTCTATGATCTCCGTCGAAGAAGCCCAGAAAATCATCCTCGCCGAAATCCGCCGCATTGGGACGGAGCGCGTTCCCCTCGGCCCGTCGCTGGGCCGAACCCTTGCCGAAGAGATCGCTTCACCGCTCGATCATCCGCCCTGGGACACCTCCGCCATGGACGGGTATGCGGTCCGCGGGTCCGACACCGCCGGCGCGTCCCCCGGCGCGCCAAGAACCCTCAAAATCATCGAAGAGATTCCGGCCGGAACGATGCCTCAGAAAACGGTCCAGCCTGGGGAGGCCTCCAAGATCATGACCGGCGCTCCCTTGCCCGAAGGGGCCGACGCCGTCGTGAAAGTCGAGGAGACGGAACGAAGCGGCGATCAGGTCCGGATTTTCGAGGCGGCCGAAGAGGGCGATTTCATCCGGAAAAAAGGAGAGGCGGTCCGGACCGGAGACCTGATCTTGAAGAAAGGAATTCGGATTCGCCCCGCCGACATCGCGATGATGGCGTCGATCGGCCGGTCGGTCGTTCCGGTCTACCAGCAGCCGCGGGTGGCGATTCTCTCCACCGGGGACGAGCTGGCCGATTTGGACGAACCGCGCGGGCCGAACAAGATCCTCAACAGCAACGGCTACGGTCTGGCGGCGCAGGTGATCGAGGCGGGGGGGGTGCCCATCGTTCTCGGCATCGCGAAAGACACGCCGGGCGATCTCAGGGCAAAGTTGAAGCAGGGGCTTCACGCCGATTTCATCCTCGCCTCCGGCGGGGTCTCGATGGGCGATTATGATTTCGTCCGGGATGTGCTGGCCGAATTGGGCGCCGAGATGAAGTTTTGGAAAGTCGCCATGAAACCGGGCCAGCCGCTCGCCTTCGGGGTGATTGCCGGAAAGCCGGCCTTTGGCCTTCCGGGCAATCCGGTGTCGGCGATGGTCTCCTTCGAGCAATTCGTTCGGCCCGCGCTCCTCAAGACCGCCGGTCGAGACGATCTCCTCCGCCCCATCCTCCACGCGACGCTCGAAGAAGAGGTCCGAAAGCATCCGGGAAAGCGCCACTTCATGCGGGCGATCGTCTCCGTCCAAAACGGGGAGTACCGCGTCCGGACGACCGGGGATCAAGACTCCCACATCCTGCTTTCGCTGGTGAAAGCCAACGCGCTGATGATCTTGTCCGAAGAAGGGGATCGGGTCCAAGCCGGGGAGAAGGTGGCGGTTCAGCTTCTGTCCGACCTGCTGGTGGCCGGAAATTAACCCGCCTGTTTGAAATCGTCTTCGTCCTTCAGCTCAACCTTTCTCATTTACGTTATGCATACTCGGGAAGCACCTCCCCTACCGGCAGGGTCACCTTCCCAAGAACGGCGGCGATCGACGGACGGTTGATGCTTTCGAACACCGCTCGGTCGTTGGTGATGATCTTTCCCGCCAGCTCCATCGACGCGACCACCCCTCCCGCGAATTCGGGGACCACCTCGTGATCGGCGCTCCTCGGAATGAGAAAAATCCGATCGCCGACCAGGATCAGGTTGAACGGAATATCATTCGACTGCAGCCGGTCGACCGGGGCGAAGAGGATCTCTGCCGCAACCTCCCGATCGAAGACAAGGCCGCTCGCCCCCTCCCCCATGAGGAGACCGACGGCGGCGACCTTTGAAGGCGACCTCTGCGCCGTTTCGATGGCAAGTCGCTCTCCATAGAATACGCTCTGAAGATGGATGTGATTGACCGAGGCCCCGGCATGGAGCGCGTTGAAGAAAAAGAGCATCGATTCGCTCCGGCGGAAGAGGGTCAGCAGGTCTTCAAGGAGCGGCCGGGTGAGATGTTGCGTCCGATGGGGGAGGACCGTCCGGGTTCCATCCACGACGGCGGGGATCCACAAGAAATGCCCTTGCTTCTCGAAGGGGACGGCGCTGGGGTATGCGCTCCAGAGATGGTGCGCCAACGCTACCTGCGCGAGCGGATCGCGCCGGAGCATGCTGAGCGGCTGCGTCGGATCTTGGCAGTAGAAGCGGCACTGGCCGGCCTCGCCGGGAATATCCGGCTGCTTTCCGGC
>SCUR01000051.1 GCA_004297235.1 Candidatus Manganitrophaceae bacterium
AAAATTTTCACGGACGGCGCGGGGACTGCCGGGAAGATTCAGAATGAGGGTTTTCTTTCGAATGCCGGCAATTCCGCGCGAAATGATTGCCTTGGGATTTTTTCGGTATCCTTCCATTCGCATGATCTCACCCATGCCGGGAATCAACCGATCGATCACCTCCATCGTCGCTTCCGGGGTGACATCGCGGGGAGAAACCCCGGTCCCGCCGGTGGTGAGCGCCAGATCGACTTTCCATCGGTCGCAGAAGGCGATCAGCTGTTTTTGAATCTCCTCGCTCTCATCCGGGACAACCTGATAGACCGTGACCTTTCCGGGGAGTTGATCGACCAATTGATGGAGCAGAAGACCGCTTGCATCTTCTCGTTTTCCGGCAGCCCCTTTATCGCTGATGGTCAGAATGCCGACTGAGAACATCGTTCCTCTTTTCTTGCTCACCAAAGACGCGGCTGCGTGTTTTCGGAGCGCTTCATTCCAAAATGCTGGTACGCCAGATCGGTTGCCATCCGTCCTCGGGCGGTCCGATCGAGGTACCCTCCCTGGATCAGGAACGGCTCATAGACATCTTCGAGCGTCTCGCGCTCTTCGCCGAGGGCGGTCGCCAGGGTTTCGACGCCGACCGGTCCGCCGCCGAATTTTTCGATCATGAGCCGCAGATATTTTCTGTCCATGGAATCGAATCCGGCGGAGTCGATCTCCATCTGGGAGAGCGCCTGACGGGCCACCTCCAGGAGGATTCGCCCGTCCGATTTCACTTCGGCGAAATCGCGAACGCGCCGCAAAATGCGGTTGGCGATCCGGGGGGTCCCCCGCGTTCGGGCGGCGATCTCATACGCGGCCGCCTGTTCAATCCCGATATTCAGCAGCTTGGCCGACCGGGCGATGATCTGCTCCAGCTCTTCGGGCCGATAAAATTCAAGACGGTTGATAATCCCGAACCGCTCGCGCAGCGGCGAGGTCAGAAGACCGGCGCGGGTGGTCGCGCCGATGAGGGTAAATTTCGGCAAATTGAATTTAAGCGTCCGGGCCGAAGGGCCCTGCCCGATGATCAGGTCGAGCTGAAAGTCCTCCATGGCCGGATAGAGGACCTCTTCGACCGCCGGATGCAGCCGATGGATCTCGTCGATGAAGAAAACATCTCCTTCGGAGAGATTGCTTAAAATCGCCGCCAGATCCCCCGGATGCTCCACCGCCGGGCCCGAGGTCGCCTTGAGGTTCACCCCCAATTCACGCGCGATAATATTGGCCAGCGTCGTCTTGCCGAGACCGGGAGGACCGTAGAAAATGACATGGTCGAGGACATCTCCCCGCTTCTTGGCGGCCTCGATGTAGATCCGGAGGTTCTCCTTGATCCGCGTCTGGCCGACATATTCGTCGAGGGAGTTCGGACGGAGGCTCGCTTCCATCCGCTTTTCTTCCTCGTTTAATTGTGCCGTTAAGATCCGTTCAATCATGATTCACCCACTAACCGACTTTTGCAAGCTTCTTCAGCGCCTTCTTGATCAACCCTTCCACGAAATCGGATGCGGATCCTTCCTCGCCCACAATCGTGTCGATCACCCGCTTCGCCTCGTTCCGGCTGTATCCAAGATTCACCAGCGCCGAGAGGGCGTCCTCCTTCATTTTCTCCGATTCCGAACCGGCCGGGGCCGACGTTTGGAGGCCGGCGAGGCTGAGGGCGCTCACCTTCTCTCTGAGCTCCAGGACCAACCGCCCCGCCGTCTTCGGCCCGACCCCCGGGATGGCCCGAAGCCGATCGACGTTCCCGTCCCGCAGAGCCTGAACCAGCTCCGTCAACTCCATCCCGGAGAGAATCCCCAGCGCCACCTTCGGCCCGACACCGGAAACCCCGAGGAGGAGCAGGAAGAGCTCCTTTTCAAGCGCGGAGAGGAACCCGTAGAGTTGAAGCGCATCTTCGCGCACATGCGTGTAGACCTGGAGAGAGACACTCTCCTTCACCTCCGGCAATCGGTAAAAGGTGTTGAGCGGAATAAAGAGCTGATAGCCGATTCCATGCACCTCCACAATGAGGGCGTTCGGCGTTTTATCAAGAATGGTTCCGGTGATCGATGCAATCATCTTTCATCCAAACCTAAATTCGAGCGCGTCCGTCCGATTTTCTCCGCCGCCTCGATCTTGCTGTGGAATTGGGCGGAATGGATATGGCAGATCGCGACCGCGGCGGCGTCGGCCGCATGCTCCGAGGCAAGCAGGGTCGAAAGCTGAAGCAGCCGGCCGGTCATCTGCTGGATTTGCTCCTTGGTCGCCCCCCCATAACCGACCACCGCCATCTTGACTGCGGTCGGGGTGTACTCAAAAACGGGGATTTGATGGAACTCCGCCGCCAGCAGGGCAACCCCGCGGGCCTGGCCGAGCTTGAGCGCCGATTTGAAATTCTTGGCAAGGAAAGTATCTTCGATGGCGAGAGCGATCGGGAGTTCTTCTTGAATCACCTGCAGGAGGCCGTCAAAGAGGTGCTTGAGTCGTTTCGGAAAGGAGTGTTGCGGGGTCGTCCGGACCTCGCCGGATCTCTTCAAGATCAGCCGGCCCGCAGAGGCTTCCTCCAGGATCGCATATCCTGTCACACCCATTCCCGGATCGATCCCTAAGATTGGCCCTAAAATCGGCATGCGGGGCTATCGGTCTCCCCTTGAGATAGGTTCCACTGAAGCGCTATCCCGCCATCTTCGCCATCACTTCGTCGGGTATATCGAAGTTGGCATAGACGTTCTGAACGTCGTCGTGATCTTCGAGCGCTTCCATCAACCGAAGCATCTGCTCGGCCTCTTTCCCTTCCAGCCGGATGTAGGTCTGCGGAAGAAAGGTCACTTCCGAAAAAGAGGGGGTCAGGCCCGCATCGGTCATCGCCTTCTTTACCTTCTCGAAATCGGCCGGGGCAGTGATCACTTCAAAAAGGGTCGGATCGTCCGAGCGGATATCCTCCGCCCCCGCATCCAGCGCCACCGACATCAACTTCTCCTCATCGGCTTTCTGCTTCTCGATCGAGAGATACCCCTTCTTCTGAAACATCCAGGAAACCGAACCCGACTCTCCCATGTTGCCGCCGCTCTTGGAGAGGAGATGGCGGATCTCGGAGACCGTCCGGTTTTTGTTATCCGACATGATTTGGATGATGATCGCCACCCCGCCCGGCCCGTAACCCTCGTAGGTCATCTCCTCATACGAGACGCCGGGGAGCTCACCGGTTCCCTTTTGAACCGCTTTCTTAATGTTATCGGCCGGCATGTTATTTTCTTTGGCTTTGAGGATCGCCGTCCGAAGGCGGGGATTTCCTTCCGGATCTCCTCCTCCAATCTTCGCCGCAACGGTGATCTCGCGGATGATCTTGGTGAAAATTTTCCCCCGCTTCGAGTCCGCCGCCGCCTTCTTATGCTTGGTTGTCGCCCATTTAGAATGACCGGACATAGCTTCTCCAATTGTATAGAAACTAAAGAATCCAGATATTTTTAGCACAATCGAGCGCAAAGTGTCAATTGAACAAGACGAAAATGAGGGTGAGGAGTCAGTCGTTCGGAGTAAGGAGGAAGGGCTTGCGCGGGAGAGGGCGATGGCTCCGACCGCGGGGTGTGGGACCCACGATCTTAATCTTCAAGAGTGCAATGACTCGAAGACTTTCCGAGCGACCGTCTTGTTCATTGAAGGGGCCGCTTCCAGCTCTTCCAAACTCGCCGCGCGAATTTTCGAGACGCTCCCGAAGTGCTTGAGCAACGCGAGCCGTCGGGTCTTCCCGATCCCCTCGATCTCCTGCAGCGGCGACTCCAGCATTTTTTTATCGCGGATCTTCCGATGATAGGAAACCGCAAAGCGGTGCGCCTCATCCCGAATCTGCTGAAGCAGATGCGTGTCGGGGGAGCCGACCGGAAGCTCGATCGGATCCGAAAGATCGGGCAGATAAACCCGCTCCCACCGGTCCTCCCGTTCCTTGGCAAGACCGATCAAATCGACCGATCCGAGATCGAATTTATCCAGTACCTCCCGGACCGCCGAGATCTGCCCCTTCCCGCCGTCGATCAAGAAGAGGTCGGGCGGCGATTCTCCCTTCTCCTTCAGTGAAGCCAATCTGCGCGTGAGGACCTCCGCCATCATTCCGAAGTCGTTCGCCCCCTCGATCGTCTTGATCCGGAAATGGCGGTAATCCGATTTCTTCGCCTTGGCATTCTCGAAAACCACCATCGATCCGACGGCGCTGGTTCCCATTATATTGGAGATATCGTACCCCTCGATCCGGCGGGGAAGACGGGAAAGCTGTAAAAGCGCCTGAAGTTTCTCCAAGGTCGTTTCTCCCCCCTCGCGAATCTGAAAGTGGTTCGCCAGGGAGGCACGCCCATTTTCGAGCGCCAGCTCAAGAAGATGCGCCCCCTTCCCGCGCGAGGGGGAAACGAGATGGACCGGCCCGCCGCGCCGCCCCGAAAGCCATTCCTCCAAAACGGCGGCCTCCGCGAGGGGGATGGGGAGGAGGATCTCCCGCGGAATGAGCCCTTCCTTGTTATAAAACTGCTGTAGAAACGCGGCATAGAGCTCCTCATCGAGGGTCTCGCCGACATTCTCAAAGAAGAAATCTTTTCGTCCGACCATCATCCCGCCCCGGATAAAGAGAATTTGAAGATCGGCCGTCTCCCCTTCCCGCGCCAGGGCGATCACGTCTTGATCCTCCATCTGCGTGGAGGTGACCCGCTGCCGCTCCAAGGCGCGCTCGATCTTCGCGATTTGATCCCGAAGGCGGGCGGCCGCTTCAAAATTGAGCTCCCCCGCTTTCTTCTCCATCAGCGCCCGCATCGTCTTGAGCAGCACTTTGTCTTTCCCCTCCAGAAAGAGGCGGACTTGCTGGAGCATCTGGTGGTAATCTTCTTTCGATTGATTTCCCGTGCAGGGGGCAAGACAGCGTTTGATCTCAAACTCGATGCAGGCCCGCCCTGCCTTGCCGTCGATGTCGATCGTGCAGTTCGGAAGGGGAAAGATCTTCCTCAAGAGCCGGAGCATCTCATACAGCCCCCCTGTCGGGACATACGGGCCGAAGTAGAGGGCGCCGTCTCTTTTGACGCGGCGGACGATCTCCAACCGGGGATAATCCTCCTTCATGTCAAGGCGAAGCAGGGGGTAGTTCTTGTCGTCCCGGAGAACGACATTATACTTCGGCCGATGTTTCTTGATCAGGTTGCTCTCAAGGATCAACGCCTCCAGATTGGTCCCGGTGACAAGGTACTCCAAATCAGCCACCTGCGAAACCATTGATTGAGTTTTCGGCGTCAGATCGGCGTTGTTGCGGAAATAACTGCGGACTCGATCGGAAAGATCTTTCGCTTTTCCGATGTAGAGCACCTCCCCCCGCTTTCCCTTCATGAGGTAGACCCCGGGACCATGGGGGAGCGCTTCTAATTTTTGTTTTATCTCCATAAATGATTCCATTTTAAATCGAGACTCTTTCCGGCCGGTCAAAACGACGGCAATCCATGCCTATTCTAACAAACTTCCCCATCAAGAAATAGCGCCCTACTCCGAACGGCCAATAAAAAAGGCCCCCCGGTAGTAAGCCGGGGGGCCTTTCAGATCAGATGAACCTCAATCTTAGAACATGTAGTTCAAAGAGATAATCCCTTTGAGCTGATTGTCGGTGCTGTTCGTTCCATTGACCGCCTTCCAGGCGTCTCCGGAAAGGAGATAACCGAGGTTGACGCCAACAGCGACGTTATCATCCAGCTTGTGCCGGTGATTCAGATCGACTTCGATCCCGAGATCGCTATCGGCACCCGCCGCCAAATCTTCCGTGGTCCGGGCCCAGATCGCGGCCACTTCGGTATGGCAGCTCTTACCGAAGGGAACCCCCTCTAACCCGGCGGAAACTTTCAGCGCGGTGATACCCGCACCGCCGACGCAGCTGGCTCCTCCGGAACCGATCCGGCCGCCGCCGAAGCTGGCGCATTGTCCTTCGCGATCGCTGACGATATTGTCGTTAACCAGGATATTGCCCAGAACGAAGTCTCCGGAAATCCCGTTGACGTTTCGCTCATCGGCTTTGGTCGTGTCATCGCCGGTGGTGTAGAGGGCAGTCACACCGACATCGGCGGCGGCGACTTTCAGACCCACACCGATGAGGACGTTCATCCCCTTCAGATCAACCGAGGTGGAACCGGCGCCCGCGGTATCGGCGCTTCCGGTCAGGAAGTCGACTTCGGCGCCGAGGTTGATCGCACCGAACTTCCCGTCGGCCGTCAGACCCAGGGTCCAGAGATCGGTCGAGTCCGAAGTTCCTCCCCCGCCCAGTGCAGCACCGGGGAGAAAGGACGGACCCCGATCGAGCAGATAGGTGACGAAGATGCCGAGGTTGTGCATATCACCATGATTAATACCCGTTTTGAAGATGAAAAGATCGGTATCGCTTCCAGTGGCTCCGCCACCGGTGGCGACCGTCGAATTGGTATCGAGCAGTTTTCCGTCGGCCAACATCACCTCAAGTCCGCCCACCACGAATTTCCCGACGATGGCGTCCATGGTGTCGTCGAGGATCAGGCTATGTCCGAGTTTGAATGGCTTACGGCCGAAGGCGAGTTTGACCATATTCAGATCGAGCTTTAGATAGGCTTCGCGGACTCCGACGATGTTGTAGCTTCCGCCTAAGTTAGCTGAGCCGAAACGGTAATTTCCTGTGGTGCAGCCGGTACCTGCAGGCGGTGCCGCACATGGGCCAGCGGTTGTCGGATCTTTAAACGAGCTGGTAAAATCGAGCACCACGACCCCGGAGGTGATCCCCGAGGTCGCCGTGGTTCTGAGCCTGAAACGTCCATCGGCGAAGGCTTGCTCATCGCCGGTGTCATCGTTCGCATCGGTCACGTTGTCGGCGTAAATACCTCGGACGCGAAAATCCCCTTCAAACTTAATATCTGCTGCATAGAGCGACGCGGCTTGTAGCAGAACCGCACTTCCTAAGGCCATAACCCATAACTTCTTCATTCGTAACCTCCTTTATCCGAATTTACCAGAGTAGAACTGAACAGATTCACAAAGAACTAGAGATCTAGAGATACAGTAACGAACAAATTGAGTGATGCCTTGGTAACCCCGTCACCCCCTTTCATCTAAATTTAATAACCGGTGTGATAACTAATTTAAATATACTTGGACAGGAATATACTCGAAGCGAGTTTAAAAAAAACCGGCCCGACTATAGCACTTAAATAATTAGCGTGTCAAGGATTTTTTAAGACATTTTTGTCGGATGGTCGATCTGGGCGGACTCGGTCAGCAGAACAACCTCGTTCTTGAGGATGTCGAGGAAGCCCGACCCGATCAGGAAAGACTGAACCTTTCCCTCCGCCGACGTCACGGAGAGCTTGCCGGGCTGAAGGGTGGTGATGAGGGGGGCATGGTCGACCAAGACCCCGAGGCTTCCGGCGCCTCCGGGGGCGACGATCGACCGGACCGAGCCGTCGAAGAAGACCCGGTCCGGCGTAATGACGGTTAAATGAAAGGTTTTATCAGCCATGTCGTAGGAAGACCCCCAAGAGGAATCGTTACTTTCTGAGTTTCTCCGCCTTCTCTTGAGCTTCCTCGATGGTTCCCACCATGTAGAAGGCCTGCTCGGGAAGATTGTCGTATTTGCCGTCGACGATCATCTGGAAGCTTTTGATCGAATCGGCCAGCTTCACATATTTCCCCGGGATCCCGGTGAAGGCTTCCGCCACGAAGAACGGCTGCGAGAGGAACCGCTGGATCTTCCGGGCGCGCTGCACCGTCACCCGATCTTCTTCGGAGAGCTCGTCCATTCCCAAAATGGCGATGATGTCTTGAAGGTCCTTGTACCGCTGGAGCGTCCGCTGGACCGCCCGGGCGGTTTGATAGTGCTGGTCGCCGATGATCCGAGGATCCATCAGCCGGGAGGTCGAATCGAGCGGGTCGACGGCGGGATAAATCCCCAGCTCCGCAATCTGCCGCGAGAGCACCGTCGTCGCATCCAGATGGGAAAAGGTCGTCGCCGGCGCCGGATCGGTGATGTCGTCTGCCGGAACGTAGATCGCCTGAACCGACGTGATCGATCCTTTTGTGGTGGAGGTGATCCGCTCCTGCAGCTCTCCCATCTCGGTTCCGAGACTCGGCTGGTATCCGACCGCGGAGGGCATTCTTCCGAGCAGCGCCGACACTTCGGAGCCGGCCTGGACGAACCGGAAGATGTTGTCGACGAAGAGGAGCACATCCTGCCCCTTCTCATCGCGGAAATATTCGGCCATGGTCAGGGCCGAGAGGCCGATTCGAAGGCGTGAACCGGGCGGCTCGTTCATCTGTCCGAAGACGAGGACGGTTTTGTCGAGCACCCCCGATCCGCTCATCTCCAGATAAAGCTCATTTCCCTCACGGGTCCGCTCCCCCACACCGGCGAAGACGGAGTATCCCCCATGCTCGGTCGCGATGTTGCGGATCAATTCCATAATGATGACCGTCTTCCCCACCCCGGCGCCGCCGAAGAGTCCGACCTTTCCCCCCTTCGCATAGGGAGCGAGCAGATCGACCACCTTGATCCCCGTTTCCAAGATGGAAGCGACCGGCACCTGGTCTTCGAAAGAGGGGCTCGGCCGGTGGATCGGCCAGCGCTGATCGGGCTTGGCAATCCCTCCCTTGCCGTCGATCGGCTCTCCCAACACGTTGAAGATGCGGCCAAGCGATTGTTCGCCGACCGGAACGGAGATCGGCGCGCCGGTATCCTTGGCTTCCATGCCGCGGACCAGACCGTCGGTCGATCCCATCGCGATGCAGCGGACGATGTCGTTCCCAATGTGTTGAGCAATTTCCACGATGAGGTTGATCCCCAGCTTTGCATCTTCGATTTTCACCGCATTGAGAATGGGAGGGAGCTGTTCGGCCGGAAACCGGATATCGACCGTCGGCCCGATCACCTGAACAATATGACCCGTTGCTGTCGCTGTTGCCATCGTTATCTCCTTATTGTCCGAATCAGGGCCCCTTCCTAAAGAGGGGGCATTCTCTAACCTTTCAGCGCTTCGCCCGCTGTGACGATTTCCAAGATTTCTTTCGTGATCGCCGCCTGCCGCGCCTTGTTGCGCTGCAGTGTCAATCGGTCGATCATCTCCTTCGCGTTATCGGTCGCCGTCTTCATTGCGATCATCCGCGCCGAGTTCTCCGCCGTGAACGCCTCCATGAGCGAGATGTACATCTTCGATGTCACGAACTGCGGCAGAAACCGATCGAGGATCTCCGGCAGGCTCGGCTCCAGAATCGTCTGAACCGGCTTGGCCTCTCCCTCCTGTTGCAGGTTGAGGAATTTCATGCAGACCGGCTTGACCGACATCGCCGAAAGATAGCTCGTATAAATCAGATAGACCGCGTCGACCTCGCGCGAGAGATACGCCTGGATAATCTGCTGGGTAATGTCGGAAATTCTTTGGAAGTCCCCTTTGCCGGCGATATCGAGCGACTTGAGGAGGATCGGCCAATCTCTCTTTCTAAAATAATCGTATCCCTTCTTTCCGATCAGCATGAGCTTGACGGTTTGCGCGGCATGCTCGGCGAGAAACTCCTCGGCCCGGCCGATCACGTTGCCGTTGTAAGCGCCGCAGAGGCCCCGATCCGACGTGACGACCACCAACCCGATCGACTTGACCTCCCGGGTCTCGAAGAAAGGATGGCTGAACTCCTCGCTGAACTGCTGAAGATGGGAGAGGATCATCTCCATCTTTTGGGCGAACGGCTTCGCCTGTCGGAACTTCTCTTCGGATTTTTTAAGACGGGAGGCGGCGACCATCTGCATGGTCCGCGTGATCTGCTTCGTCTTCTGGGCGCCGCGAATGCGTTTGCGGATCTCCCGAAGGGTCAAAACCGGCATCTAACGGGCCTCCCCCGAACGCCACTCCTTCTTGAAGGCATTGATCGCATCATCCATCTTGCGGGTGAGATCGTCGGTGAGCGCTTTGTTCTTTTCGATCTCCAGGCCGATCTCCGGATAACGCTCGTCCACCCATTTCAACAAGGCCTTCTCGAATCTTCGGACCTCCGTGGCTTCGATATCATCCAGGTGCCCGGTGGTCCCCGCATAAATCGAGATCACCTCATGAGAGAGGGAGTAGGGCTGATATTGATCCTGTTTGAGAAGCTCGACCATCCGCTCCCCCCGGCGGAGCTGCGCCAGCGTCGCTTTATCGAGGTCGGAGCCGAACTGAGCAAACGCGGCCAACTCCCGATACTGCGCGAGATCCAACCGAAGCCGCCCGGCCACTTTCTTCATCGCCTTGGTCTGCGCATTCCCGCCGACGCGGGAGACGGAGAGGCCGACGTTGATCGCCGGCCGGATGCCGGCGTAAAAGAGGTCGGTCTCAAGGTAAATCTGGCCGTCGGTGATCGAAATGACGTTGGTCGGAATGTAGGCGGAGACGTCGCCCGCCTGGGTTTCAATAATCGGCAGCGCGGTCGACGAGCCGGCGCCGAGGCTCTGATGAAGCTTCGCCGACCGTTCCAGCAGACGGGAGTGAAGATAAAAGACGTCGCCCGGATAGGCTTCCCGTCCCGGCGGACGGCGCAGCAGCAGGGAGAGCTGCCGGTAGGCCGCCGCATGCTTCGAGAGATCGTCGTAGATGACCAGGGCGTGCCGGCCGGTGTACATAAATTCTTCGGCGATGGTGCAGCCGGCATAGGGGGCGATGTACTGCATGGAGGCCGCTTCGTTCGCCGTCGCGGAGACGACCGTCGTATAGGCCATCGCGCCGTATTTCTCCAGCATCTTCACCACCGCGGCGACGTTGGACGACTTTTGGCCGACCGCCACGTAGACGCAGTAGACGCCGCTGTTCTTCTGATTGATGATGGCGTCGAGCGCGATCGCGGTCTTTCCGGTTTGCCGGTCGCCGATGATCAGCTCGCGCTGGCCGCGGCCGATCGGGATCATCGCATCGATCGCCTTCAATCCGGTTTGAACCGGCTCGTTGACCGACTGGCGCTGAACGACGTTGGGGGCGCGGCCTTCGAGAGGGCGGGTTTTATCGGTGACGATCGGGCCCTTTCCGTCGATCGGCCGGCCGAGGGCGTCGACCACCCGTCCCACCATCGCATCCCCGACCGGAATCTGTGCGATTTTCCCGGTCCGTTTGACGACGTCCCCTTCTTTAATCTCATTGGTGGCGCCGAAGAGAATCGTCCCGACATTGTCCTCTTCAAGATTGAGGACCATCCCCATCACATTGCCGGGGAAGGAGACCAGCTCGCCCGCCATCACATCGTCGAGGCCATAGACCCGCGCGATCCCATCTCCGACCTGTAAGACGCTCCCGACGCTTTCCAGATGGAGCTCGCTCTCATACTGCTCCAGCTCGGTCTTGATAATGGAGGTCACCTCTTCTGGCTTCAGTGCCATGCCGCATTCTCCTTAGACATTATAGATAAATGATCACGATGAAGGGCCCGGAGCGGCGCCGGCGAAAGGCGTTTTCGGGCCGCTCAGGGCAAAAGACTGTTTACTATAATCTTTTTTCAATTTGGTTGTCAAGATTTTGCGACAGATTTCTGAGCGAATGGGACCGAATCAATCCGGACCGGCGCGCGGAGGGAATGACAGGGATACGGGCTACGAATTCGCGGAACGTTTCTTTTGGGGTCGGATGTCGATCATCTTTTCCCCGCGGATGTACTCTCGTGTTTTGTCCTGAACCTGATCCAGCTGTTTGATAATTTCGCTGATCCGAAGGCCCATTTCATAAACAATTTTGAGTTTGCCCCGGACCTCTTCCGGCAGGTCGTTTCGCTGAAGAAGAAGTTGCGCCTGCCCGCAGATCACCGCCAGCGGATTGTTGATCTCATGCCGAACCGTCAAGCTGATCTGTCCGATCGCTTCGAGCCGCTCCAACAGGACCTTCTCTTGATAAGCCCCCTCGGTGGCGAGAAAGCGGCGAACCCGGGAGACGACTTCGCGCGGCTCCACCGGTTTGACCAGATAGTCGTTCGCCCCCCCCTCGATCCCCTGAATCTTGGCGTCGATATCCGATCGGGCGGTGAGCATCAGGACGATGAGCTCCTTCGTCTTAGGGTCTTTTCGAATCTCATTGCAGACCTCGTAACCGCTCATCTTCGGCATCATGAGGTCGAGAATCATCAGGTCGGGAGTCTCTTCATGAACGCGCTCCAGCGCTTCTCTCCCGTCATACGCGGAGGCCACGGAAAAACCGGCCCCTTCCAACGCATCACGAATGATGCGGACCGTATCTCGATTATCGTCGACGACCAAGACCTTTTTCTTCCCTTGCATAAACAACTCCACCTTATTTTCGTCGGTCGAGGGAATCCTCCCTCTTCCGGGCACCTTTCCTTATCGATCCAGGCGCTTGTGTGAGATACGCTTCTGCCCGACCGGAAGGAGGGAGGCCGATCGAATCCAAAAGAAACCTCTTGATAGAATACACGCTTCCCTTTTGCAATTCAATCCTTGTCGAGTCGAGGTGAATCCGGCCGGAGAAAAGGGTCTTGATACGAGGTAAATGAGGACAAACGCGACGGCTAGGCGAGCGGGGCGGTTTTTAACCTCTCCCCCAATTCGGCCAATTGTCTTTGAATGCTGGCGTCGATGAGGGTGGTTCCCGTTGAGAAGATAAATCCGCCGAGGATCCCCGGATTCTCAACACAGGTGAGCTCTAAAGTGGAATGGACTTCGGCTTCAAGCTTTGATTTCAAGCGGGCGAGGACCTCCGGCTCAAGCGGGTAAGCGGTCGTCACCGTTCCTTTTAAAACCCCTCGCTTCGCATCGTGAAGCTTCGGATAAAGAGAGAAGATCTCTTTCAGGTAGCCGATCCGTCCTTTGTGGAGGAGGAGGCGGACGAAGCGGACCAAGATCTTCTTCGCCTCCCCTTCAAAAATCCGGCCGATCAGCGCCTCTTTTTTCTCCTCGGGAACGCGCGGGCTTTCCAGGAAGCGATTCAGCTCCGGAAACCGGCCCGCCGCTTCCCGGAAGCGCTCCACCTGCTCCAAGATCGACTCGCCGAGCGCGTGTCCCTCGGCCACTTCCAGGAGGGCTTGAGCGTATCGTTCCGCAATGACCTCGCTTTTCATTTAAAGCCCTTCACTTCGTCGATGTACTGCAACACCAGCTCTTTGTTCTTCTGCCGGTTCACTTCCTGTCGGACGATCTTTTCAGCGGCGGCGACCGCGATCGTTGCGATCTCGTCTCGAAGCTGGGCCTTCGCCTTTGCCATCTCCCGCTCGATACTCTCTTTCGCCTTCTCCAAGATCTGGCGCGCCTCTTCCCGCGCTTCTTCGGCAAGCTCCTTCGCCGCCCGCTGTCCCTCGACCACCGCCTCTTGGACCTTGAGGCGCGCCTGGTTTTCAATCTCCGCCATCTTCGCCTCGTAGTCGCGCCGCATCTGCTCGAGCGATTCTTTTCCCAGACGGGCTTCTTCCAATTCGGAGATGATCTTCATCCGTCTCTCCTCCAGAATGGAAGAAAGGCGATCCCAGGCGAATTTTCTCAAGATCCACAGGAGGATCAAGAAACCGACGACTTGTGTAATGATCTGTTGAATTTGAATATTCATTCTCAAATCCTATGAAGAGGTCGGAGGGACAGAGTTCTCCCCCCCCTTGAAAAGCGCTTTACCTCAGCCGGCCTAGGCCACTCTTCCCATAAAGAGGAAGACCACTAAAAGGGCATAAATCGTCAACGCCTCGATAAAGGCGGCGCCGATGATCATCGCCGTTTGGATCTTTCCCGACGCTTCCGGCTGTCGGCCGATCGCTTCCAACGCCGCCCGAACGGCCAATCCCAATCCGATTGCAGATCCCAATGCCGCAATTCCTACCGCCAAAGGTAACGCAAATGCCAACGCAGTCGCAAAATTCACGTCCATCTCCTTTCGTTAAGTGAAAACCAGATCCGATCGTTTAAGTACTTTACTCGTGGTGCTTTCCAAGCTGGTCGGTGGTGACCAACCCATGTTCATGGCCTTCATCGTGCGGGAAGACCATAAAGATATAAATCGTTGCTAATAAGCTAAAAATCAGAGACTGAATCGTTCCCAATAATAGAGACAGAAAGAGAAAGGGAAGTTGAAAGGGGATGAAATAGGTCGCCGCCCCGATAATCACAAAGGCGGAGATTAAGGTATCTTCCCCGAAGATATTTCCAAAAAGACGAAGCGAGAGGCTGACCGGCGGAAGAAACACTTCCAAGATCAGGTTGAGCGGCAGCATCATCGGAATCATGAAATATCCGATCAGGTCCCGGGGCCGCCCCATCAGATGGTCGAGATACCCCATCACCCCCAACTTTCGGATACCGGTATACTGTACGACAACAAAGACGGTCAGCCCGAGCGCCAGGGTTGTGTTGATGCTGGAGGTCGGCGACTTCATCCCCGGAATTAACCCGAATACGTTCATCGAAAAGATGTAAAGGAAGAGTGTCCCTAAAAAGGGAAGATAGGGCTTTCCTTGCGGGCCGAGGATGCTTCCGAAGAAATTCTGCAATCCTTCCACCACCATCTCGCCGAGGTTCTGCACCTTTCCCGGAATCAACTCCCGCCGGCGGGCCGCAAACCGCGCCAGTCCGACCAAGACAATAATGATCAAGGCGGAGAAGATCACATTCTCATAGTGATGCAAAAAGTCCGAGACCGGCCCTTCACCCAGCGCTTCGCGGATCAGCGAGACGAAATTGGCCGCTTCCGGACTCGCCGATTCCGCCGCGTGCGGCGCGGCGGCGTGTGTGACCGCCTCATGCGGTTCAGCCATGAATTCTCCCTAACCTAAAAAGACCGCCCGCGTCCAGGCGCGTTTGAGCCATCGCCTGCAGCGAGACGAACAAAAGCGGAATCGAGAAGCCGATCAACACCCCCACCTTCGAAAGCGGCACCCACCATAGTAAGGCCAAGCCTCCGCCGTAGAGAAGCGGGAACTTTAAAAATAAGAAGAGCAGGATCAGCAGCAGCGGCCTCCGATCTTGCTGAAGGACCGCCGGAATCAATTGTCCCAAGAGCAAGAGATTGAGAAGGTTCCAGACCCCTCCAACCGCGACGCCCCCTCCAAAAAAAGAATAACCGTATAAAAAAGAGAAAGAAACCGTTAGAAACAACAGGGAAAGGCTTCCGAGAAACCATTTTTTCAGAAAAGAATCGCTCAACTATTTCCCCGAAGTCTTTGCCAAGAGCTGTTTGACCTGCTTGATGCTGGCGCCCGCTCCCATAATGATGAAGAAGATCATCAGCCAGGGCGCGGTCCCGAATTTCCCGTCTAAGTAATTGCCGATTAAAAAACCGACGAGCGGACCGGCCACCAACACCATCGGGATTGCGGTCAGGATCATCGCCTGGCGCCGCTGAAGGTCCTTGTCGTCCTCTGCCATGGCCGATCCAAAACAAAATAACTCGAAAATCTAACATCAAAGGAGAACGCCTGTCAAGGGGGAAGTCAAGGTTTTTGTGAACAAAAGAGGCTCACGAAAAAAGAAATCGGCAGCGCGGGAATACCGCGTTGCCGATTTCAGTCGATAAACCCGTTAAGACTGTTTCTTAATAATCGACTTGTACCGCCAGGCGGTCCAGTGAGAAGTCACGCGACGTGCTGCCGGCGACATCGATGATCCGGACCCGGAAGTTGGCGTTGCTAAAGTCGTTCACACTCCAGGTTCGACCCCACGTATCGGTCGCGCTCCCCAGGGTGAAGGCCTGCACCGAAGTGCCGAGTGTGGCCGTCGACTTCGCCGTGGTCCAGGTGGTCCCTCCGTTCCAGGAGAGCTGCACGCAAATCTTGGGCGATCCGGAGGTGCTGTCGACCTTGGCGTCGAGGCGGACCGTGACCCCCTTGATCGTCGATCCGGCGGGAATGGAGAAGTTGTAGTTGTAGAAACGATGTTTGTCCTTCCCATTGTCGGTGCAAGAGGTGCTGGTGTTCGTGCCGCTGTCGGTATCGACGGCGAAGAGACCGTCGAGTGCGGCGGCGTTCCCCGGCGTGGTCTGATAACCGTTGTTATCCCCGGCGGAACTGGCCTCCGCCGCGTTGGCGGTCGGTGCCTTCAATCCCGTGTTGGCCGGCGCGGTGACAGTGATTGTGTAGGGCTAGTCGGCCGTGCCGGCGATATTGGTTGCCCGAACGGTCACCGGGAAACTCCCCGCCGCGCTCGGACTCCAACTGACCAATCCGGTGGTCGATCCGATCGTCATCCCGGAGGGGCCGCTGATCAATGACCAGGTAATCGGCGTGGTGCCGGTCGCCGCCGCCTGATAGGAATACGCTTGCCCAACCACCCCGGTGGTCACCGGAGTAGAAGTAATCGTCGGAGCAGTTGCAGTGACATTAATCGTGTAAGATTGATCGGCCGAGCCGACACTATTTGCCGCGCGGATTTGAACCGGGAAGCTCCCCGTTGCGCTGGGCGTCCAAGTAACGAGGCCGGTCGACGATCCGATCGCCATCCCGGAGGGACCGCTCACCAGCGACCAGGTGATCGGGGTGGTTCCCGTGGCCGTCGCCTGGTAAGAGTAGACCTGATTGACACTCCCGGTGGTCACCGGGGTGGAAGTGATCGTTGGAGCGGTGGGTGGTGTGAAGGTCACCCGCACCGCCACCCAGTCGAGGGAGAAGTCGCGTGAGGTATCGCTGGCGACATCAATCACCCTGACCCGGAAGTTGGTATTTGTGAAATCGTTCACACTCCAGGCGCGACCCCAATTATCGGCGGTGCCTCCGAGGGTGAAGGTCGCGGTCGTGGTTCCCAAGGTCGGGGTGCTCTTCGCCGTGGTCCAGCTGGTCCCTCCATTCCAAGAGAGCTGGACGCAGATCTTCGGAGCACCGGTGGCGCTGTCGACCTTCGCATCGAGCCGAACCTCCACTCCATTCACTGTCGATCCGGCGGGGATGCTGAGACCATAGTTATAGAAGCGGTGCTTGTCTTTACCGGCGTCGGTGCAGGAGGTGCGGGTGTTCGTCCCGCTGTTGGTATCGACGGCGAAGAGACCGTCGAGTGCGGCGGCGTTCCCGGGATTGGTCTGATAGCCGTTGTTATCTCCTGCAGAGGAGGTTTCCGCCGCATTCGCCGTCGGACTCAAAAACCCGCTGTCGGTCGCGTTGAATGTCGCCGTGCAGGCCACATTCACATTCATCGTAACGACCCCATCGGCACAATCGGCGGCTCCGCTCCATCCGGCGAAGATCGAGCCGGCCGCCGGCGCGGCGGTGAGGGTCACCGTCGTTCCCGCGGCGAAAGAAGCCGAGCAGGTTGCCCCGCAATTGATCCCCGCAGGGGAGGAGGTCACCGTTCCGCTCCCGGTTCCCGACTGGGTAATGGTGAGGGTAAAGTTACTCGGAGCGGTAGTGAAGATGAGATCGCCGCCGAAGGTTGTTCCGCCGGCGCTCTGGCCGACGGCCCGGAAGTGATAGGTCGTGTTGGGAATAAGCCCGCTGATCGCTTGGCTGATGGCGACGGCGGCGTTTCCATTTCCCAAAGGTTGGCTGGCGGTGGTATTGCCATAAGCGGTGGTCGTCCCCCACTGGAACCAGCCATTGGCCGCGAGACCGTTGGGATTGACCGTTCCGTTGAGGGTGGCGGTGGTGATCCCGACGGAAGTGGCCGCGCTGGTCGCGACCATCGGCGCCTGCACGTTGACCTGCGCGCTCTGGCCCTGATTGAGCGTGGTGGTCTGGCCGCCGACGGTGAGATCAATCGATCCGGCCAACACATTCAACCCAAAGATCCCGGAAGCGGCCTGGGAGAGATCGACATCGACCGACTCTCCCGGATCGAGCTGGAACGAACCTTGGGAGAGACCGGCCGCATCGAGGAACTCCGCGAGAATGGGAACCGTGTTGCCGGGGTCCGCGGTGAGGGGGCTGCCGAGGGTGGCGGTCTGGCCGGTGGTGAGGTTGGTCTGGATGGCGGGACCGGTCGGCGGCTTCCGAAGCTGAATGCTCGGTGAGGCGACGACCGCGGTGACGGTCAGGCTGCCGCTCGCCCCGCAGGTGATATTGGCTTTCTCTCCCGCCACATCAAGGGAAACCTGCTCAAAGCCCGACAGCTCACAGCCGAGGATCTTGGCGATGGTTCCGGTTCCCGAGATGGTTGCCTGCACACCGCCCGGATTTAAATCGATGACCGAGACGGTGAAGCCGCCCGCATCGGCGAGGGTGCCGGAGGTGGTGCCGTCGTTAAAGTCGGATGAGACGGTCAGGCTCTCATCGGCGCCGGTGGTTCTATTACGGTCGATCGCGTCGGCGATGCCGTCGTTGTCATCGTCCGGATCGCAGGCGTTGCCTAACCCGTCGCCGTCGGTATCAAGTTGATCGGCATTGGCCACCGTGGGACAGTTGTCGGGGAAAGTGTGCGTTTGGGTGTGGGTCGCCTCGGTATTACCGGCGGCATCCACGGCATAATACGAGAGGGCGTGGGTGCCGGAAGGGAAGGTTAGCGAAGCGGAAGCCCCCGAGACCGTAGTAAACGGATCTGCATCAATGGCATATCGAATGCTGGTAACTGCGCTGACGCTATCGGTCGCCGTTAAAGTCACGGTCGTTGAAGCCAGCGCTCCGTCGCCGTCGGCATCCGAGACTGTCTTGGTGGTGGTCGGCGCAGTGGTATCGACGACCGTAATGGTGAAGTTGGCGCTGCGGCTGTTGCCGGAAGCATCGGTCGCGGTGCAGGTAACCAGATGGGAGCCGAGGCTAAAGGTGCTGCCCGAGGCCGGGCTGCAGATCACGACCGGCGCCGGATCGACTGCATCGGTGGCGGTGGCCGGAAGATAGCTCACGACCGCTCCCGAAGGGAAGGTTGACTCCGCCGTGATATTCGCCGACGTGCTGACGGTGGGAGGGGTGGTGTCGACAATGTGGACCTGGATTATCGTCGCATTGCTCGCTCCTCCCGAATCAGCGACGGTCAGAGTAATCGAATAGGTCCCCAGCGGCAGATCGACCAGATCGAGAGAGGAAGGCCCGGTCAATGTTCCGAACGGGGTGGTCCAGGAATAGGTCAGCGGATCGCCATCCGGGTCGCTGGAGGCGCTTCCATCGATTGTGACGGAGGCGCCATTTGACGAGGTCGCCTCCACCGTTCGATCGCCCCCCGCGTTCGCCACCGGGGGACGGTTGGCATATTTTAGAGTAACATAATCTTCATTGCCATTATTGCCGCTGTATCCGGTGACGAATACATTGCCGGAGGAATCAAGCGTGATCGAAGAGGGAACATCCGAGAGTCCGAAGCCCCCGCGTAACGAGAGCGCCAAACCAGCGTCCCGGCCGGATTATACTTGACTGTTAAGTAATCGACGTTGTCGAAGATATTCCTGCTCATTCCCGTTACATAAACCTCCCCGGCCGGGAATAAAGGTGGTTACATTTACTGATTAAGTTCCGGTATATCTAAACTAGGGAGGATGCTCTCCTGGCAGCAATAGGCAGAGGGCGCAAGGAAGATTCAAATGAAATGTTATTACTTTAACGAAAAAACGAGGTCTTGTGGAATTCCGAATCCCGAGATATGGAGAGAAATAGAAAAAACCCACAATGGGCCTGCTGGAATGTTTGAGGTGATTCCTTTCTTAGAGCGGCTTCCTAAACTTTCTTCTCGATTTTTCTGACTTGCTTTTACCGATCCCGGTCACCCGACCAAAATCTCTTCACAAAATAATCTGCGTCTCATACCGAAAAGGCTACTGACGATTCCTCCCTGTCAAAATTCGACGCATCTCCTCCAGGTTCTTCTGGGCTTCTGAGAATTGTGGATTGATCTCGACGGCCGTTTCAAATTTTCGCACCGCTTCCGGCAGACGTCCCAGTCGATAATAGACTACTCCAAGATCGTTATGGGCGATTTCATCATTTGGGTTCATCCGCAACGCTTCGGAAAAATGAAGCGCTGCCTCTTGATTCTTCCCCTGGCTCAAAAAGACAACACCTAAATTGTAATGGGCTGCGGCCACATTCGGATCTAACCGAACCGCTTCGGAAAAGAAATAAACTGCCTTCTCAATCTGAGAACGGGCTTTAGAATCGGCTCCTAAATTTATATAAGCATGACTAGGCGCTCCCTTGCCTGGGCAAGCCCAGGATTGATTTGGAGTGCCTGTAAATAGTGCTGAACCGCCTCCTCTAATCTTCCCTGCTTCGCTAATGTATTGGCAAGATTATGATGGGCCTCTGCGAAGCGAGGATTAATTTCAAGAGCCTTCGAATAGTGAAAGGCCGCTTTGTCCAGCTCACCCTTTTTAGAAAGGAAAGCTCCCAAATTATTATGCCCTCTTTGACTGCCGGGAGATTTTGTGACGACATCTTGCCAGAGGGTCAACTCCTCTCCCCAAACGATATTCCTTTTGTAAGTGGCAACGGAAAAAACCAATAGGACACCCAATAATAAAATTGCTGCAGCCTTGTCTCTTATTTTAACCCGAATACCACCGAAAAGTATCATACTCAGAGTCATCAAAAACCCAACGCTCGGAAGATAAAGACGGTGTTCGAAGATGACGTCCCAAATCGGAATGATAGATGATTCAACCGAGAGAGTCAGAAAAAACCAAAAGATCCCAAAACCGGCCAGACTCAACCATGTCGAGGAGGAGACAAACACAAAATAGACCGACATGGCAAACAATGTTAAGAGAAATAGAAGCGAAATCAACACCGAGGGCTCAAAAGAGGAGTGAGAGACCGGATAGTCATAGTCCAAATTTTGATTAATTGGGAAGAGAAGCAGCCTCAGGTAGGTTAAGATCACTCGAAATTCAGTAAAAAGATACTCACTCCGACTCAGGACGGTCGTCTGCTGAGCAAAACCCTCCTCTATGCTCCCGACCACATCGAGTCGGGAGAATGGGATGACCAAAAGGGTGAGCAAAAAAGGGATGAGGAAAACCATCCGTTCTTTGTCTAAAGTCCCAAAGAAAACAATTTCGATGAGCACAAGCATGATCGGCAGGGTAAAGCTAATCTCCTTAGTCTTCATCGCCAGAACGGTGGAGAGTAGAGCAAGTACACACCAGAAAAATTTATTCCGAACGTCAGCCGATGGCAGGCGCCCTTTTAAATAAAAGACGACAGAGAGCAGATAGAACAACGTGGCCAATGAGGCGAGCCGTTGGACAATGTAGGTCACGGCTTGGGTCTGAATCGGATGGACCACAAAGAGCAGCGCCGTGGCGAGGGCGATCCATGAAGCGCGATCTGTTTCACCCCAGTCGCCTCGACTGATCGAGGGGGTCTGGAAGAGCAGACGCACCAACAGGTAGACCAGAAAACCATTGGCAATATGGATGATCAGATTAATGAGATGATAGCCGAAGAGGGAAAGGTTCCCGAAGTGATAGTTCAAAGCAAAGGACAAATAACCGATGTAGCGGCTTCCTGAGAGATCAAGAAAGTTTCTCAGATCCTTGATCCGAGGATTCTCTACAATATTGGGAACATCATCAAAGATAAAAGGAACGGAGAAAGTATTAGAATAAATCAGGGTGGCCAGAACGGCGAGCAGGAGAAAAACCGACAGTGGTCTTGTTAAAAAATGGGGAGGTGGGAAATCGATCTCTTGAAGAACGCGGGTCGGCTCTTTCGATCCGATCTTTCGTTGACTTGCTTTACCCATTGCCTGACGACTATACCAAACCAACCCTGATATGACAACACCAGGGGTTCAGTTTGACCACTCTCCCCTCCTCGGATATACTCCCTACTGAGATGAAGCTCTCCATCGTAATCCCCGTCTATAACGAGGAATCGACCGTCGGAGAGGTGATCGAGCAGGTTCTGGCGGTCGAGCTTCCCGGCATCGAGAAAGAAATCATCGTCATCGATGACGGCTCCACCGACGGCACCCCCGAGGTCTTGAAGAAAGAGCAGTCGCAGAACGCCGACGTCGTGACGGTCTACTCCTCGAAACAAAACTTCGGAAAGGGGATGGCGATCCGAATCGGCTTGAAGTATGTCACCGGCGATGTCGTCCTCATTCAAGATGCCGATCTGGAGCTCGATCCGAAAGAGTATGGCCTCCTCCTCGCGCCGATTCTCTCTGGCCGGGCTCAGGTCGTCTACGGTTCCCGTTTTTTGGTTGGAACCAACCGAATCCCTTGGAAGAGCCGCCTCGCCCAACGAATTCTCACCCCTCTCACCCGTCTTCTCTACGGCGCCCGCCTCACCGATGAGGCGACCGCCTACAAGCTCTTCAAGACGGAAGTTCTCCGAGATCTCGATCTGCACTGCATCGGCTTTGAGTTCTGCCCCGAAGTGACGGCGAAGCTCTTAAAACGCGGATACCCGATTACCGAGGTCCCGATCACCTACCGACCCCGAACCGAGGTCGAAGGGAAGAAGCTGCGGTTCGTTCGGGACGGACTCACCGCCGTTCTCACGCTTCTGAAATATCGCTTTTGTGATTAGAAAAAAGAATCCGGCGCGAAGACAAATGATCGCGTCGAAAAACTCGATTCCCGATAAAATGTCGAGTAGCCGCTCCATTTTCTAGGCGATCGGGAATGATGGCAGGAACTTTTCAGGCTTTTCTTAGAATAAAATCTTCGAAGCGGCCATGGCAATGTTGAGGAACGGGGAAGGATAGACCCCCACGATAATGATGCCGATCATGCAGGCATAGAGGGTCCATCGGGCGCTCGGCGCGATTGCCAGCGGACGGGGATCTTTAATCTCCCCCATGTACATCTGCTTGATGACCATCAGATAGTAGTAGAGCGAGACCACGATGCAGAGGGCGCCGATATACACCAGCCACAAAAGCCCCTCCCGGACGGCCGCCCCCAGCAGAATGAACTTGCCGAAGAACCCGGCGAGCGGCGGAACCCCCGCCAGAGAGAGAAGACCGAGCGTCAGAGAGGTCGCGAGCAGCGGCGAGCGGCGGCTCAGCCCGGCGTAATCGCTGATCTCATCGCTCTGGGTCGTGCGGAAGAAGACGACCACCACGAGGAAGGCGGCCAGATTCGAGAAAAGGTACGCCAGCAGATAAAAGAGAATCGCGCTCGCCCCCAGGTGGCTCCCCGCCGCAAGCCCGACCAAGAGGTAACCGGCCTGACCGATGCTGGAGTAACCCAAAAGCCGCTTGATGTTCGTCTGCGGGATCGCGGCGAGATTGCCGAAGAGGAGGGTCGCCGCCGCAAAAAGGGCGATCAAGAAGACCCACTCCTGCTTCAACGGGATCATCACATTCATGAGCACTCGAACCAACACCGCGAAGCCGGCCCCTTTGGAGCCGACCGAGAGAAACGCGGTCACCGGGGTGGGAGAGCCTTCATACACATCGGGGATCCAGACGTGGAACGGAAAGGAAGCGATCTTGAAAAAGAGACCGACCAGGATCAGAAAACCGGCGACCAGCAAGACCGGCTCGATCTTCCCGCGCGCCACGATCCACTCGGTCACCTTCTGAAAATCGGTCGTCCCCGTCAATCCATAGATAAAGCTGATCCCATAAAGAAGCGTTCCCGTGGAGAGGCCGCCGATGATCAGATACTTGAGGCCCGCTTCGACCGACTTCGGATGGTTCCGCATGTAGGCCGCCAGGATGTAGGAGGAGATCGAGAGAAGCTCCAGCGAGAGGAAGAGGGTGAGGAAGTTCCCGGAGGCGGGAAGCAGCATCATCCCCATCGTCGCAAAGATCAGAAGCGCGTAGTACTCCCCCTGTCGCGACGGAAAATATTTCGCATAGTCGATCGACATCAGCATAACGATGATCGCCGTGAGACAGAAGAGGACCCGGAAAAAGGAGGTGTATGAATCGACGATCACCATCCGATCGAAGGCGATCCCCTCCGTCTGCCCTCCCCAAATAAAAATGGTGAGGAGGATGAAGGACATGCCGCCGATGCTGATATAGGCGAGATCGTTCCGCTCCTTCTTGGCGAAAGGAGAATAAGCCAACACCCCCATCCCCAAGAGGCCGACCAAAATTTCCGGAAAGATCCGAAGCAACGACTCGATCATGCAGAATACCCCCTACCCTTTATCTCAACCATCCCGTTGTCCACTCGACCAGAGAAGCGACGACCGTCCCTCCCCCCCCTTGCATCCGCTCTAAAATCGGAGCCGAGCCGACATGGATCAGGTTTACCAAAATCCCCGGATAGAAGCCGATAATCATCAGAACAGCCAACAAGGTCACGAACGGAAGACGCTCCACAAAGGTGGACGGATCGCGAAGCGTTTTCCATTTCGGATGGATCTCCCCGAAAAAGGCGGCGCGAATCGCCCGCAGATAGTAGACCGTCGTGATCACCACGCCGAAGGCCGCCAGCACCGTCTGGATCGGGTAAGCGCGGAAGGTCCCGATGATGATCATGAACTCCGAAACGAAATTCGCAAAGCCGGGCAAGCCCGACGACGCCATCGACATCGCGATAAAAAAGAACCCGAGGAAAGGAAGCTGCTTCGCCAGGCCGGAGAGCTCCGGATATTTTTTCTGGGATTGATCGTGCGCGTTCGCGGAATCGTACCCGTATTCCCCCGCCCATTCGGGGAGCATCCGGGTGTGGGTCTGATCGTAAAGAAATCCGATCAGACCGAAGGCGAGGCCGGTCATGATCCCATGAGCGAACATCAGCAGCACCGCGCCGTTGAATCCGATGATGTTCAAGCTCGCCAGCCCCAGCAGCACATATCCCATATGGCTGCTCGAAGAGTAGCCGACCATGAATTTCAGATCCCGCCGCGACATCGCCACGTAGCCGCCGTAGAGAATGTTCGCCATGCAGAGGACCGCCACGAGCGGCATCCAGTATTTCGCGCCGACCGGAAAAAGATACATCATCCGGATGATTCCATACGCGCCGAGCTTCATCAGCACCCCGGCATGGAGCATGCTGACGGCCGACGGCGCCGCCGCGTGCCCCCCCGGCGACCAGGAGTGAAACGGCCACATCGGAACGAGAGTTCCGAAACCGATCAGGAGCGGGAGGAAGAAGAGAATCTGGAAACGATCGGAGAAGTGGATCTGCGCCAGTTGAAGCAGATCGAACGTGTAATGGCCGAGCTCTTTGTAGGAGACGGCGTAGACCGTCAGGATCGGCACCAAGGCGATCACCGCCCCGAAGGTCAGATAGAGGGTCAGCTTCATCGTGGCGTATTCCCGATTGGTGCTCCCCCAGACGCCGATTAGGAGGAACATCGGAATCACCGCCAGCTCGTAGAAGAAGTAGAAGAAAAAGAGATCGAGGCTCATGAAGACGCCGTAGACGCCGGTCACCAGAAGAAGAAGGAGAATGAAGAACTCCTTCACCCGCTTTTGAATGCTGAAGGAGACGAAAACGCCGGTGAAGATAATGAACGAGGTGAGAAGGACCATCGCAGTGCTGATTCCGTCGACCCCCAGATGCCAGGCGATCCCGAGCGTCGGGACCCATTCGAGATTTTCGACAAACTGGAACCCGGCGGCCGCTTGATCGAACTGAAAGAGAAGAACGAGGGAGAGGATTAAGCAAACAAAGGTCGATCCGGCAGCGATCCATCGGATCGCCTCTTTCCGCTCTTCCGAAAGGGTCAATATCATCGCCGCTCCGACGAGCGGGGCCAATAGAATGATGGTTAATATGGGAAATCCAGTCACGTCCGACCTTTCTTCCTTATTTTAACGCCATCACCTGGCCGGGAATAAAGATCGCCAGGAGCAGCAAGATCACGGAGATAATTCCGGTCACAAAGATCATCAAGTAGGTCTGCAGCCGTCCGGTCTCCGAGAGGCGAAGGAACCCGCCGAACCAGCGGGTGGAGGCGGCGCTCCCGTTCACGATAAAGCTGATCACCACCCACTCTTCGATCCAGTTGCAGACCAGCGCGATCCCCCCTTGAATGTGCTTGATCATCCAGAAGTACATTTCATCGAAATAATATTTGTTTTGAAGCAACCGGTGGATCGCCGGATACTTCGCCACCAACGCATCAGCCGAAAAGATCTTGGCCGAGTAAAAAGCCCAGGCGAGCGCAATCCCGCCGATCGCCACCGCCGTCCCGGCCGCGGCGATCGAGAGGTGGAAGCCGCCATGATGCGCCTCGCCGAAATGGATAAACGAAGCAAACCCATGCTCCACGAAGGGAGCCCCGATAAAGCCGACGAAGATCGAGAAGAAAGCGAGAATTATTAAAGGGACGGTCATCACCGGCGGCGACTCGTGCGGATCGCCATGCCCGGCGCCATGGGCGTCGTGGCCGTGTCCGCCGTGCGCCTCTTTCTTCTTATGAGGCTGTCCCGTGAAGACAACGAAGAAGAGACGGAACATATAAAGCGCGGTGAAGAAAGAGGTCAGCAGCGCGATCACATAGAGAAAATAGTGGTGCGACTCCACCGTGGCGACCAGCAGCTCGTCTTTGCTCCAGAACCCGGCCAGCGGGAAGACGCCGGCATTCGCCAACGCCCCGATCAGGAAGGTCGGGGTGGTGATCTTCAGATACTTCGACAGCCCCCCCATCTCCCAGATGTCCTGGGTATGGACGGCATGGATCACGCTCCCCGCTCCGAGAAAGAGCAGCGCCTTGAAGAAGGCGTGGGTCGTCAGATGGAACATCCCGGCGGTATAGCCGCCGACCCCCAGCCCCATCATCATCAGGCCGAGCTGGCTCAAGGTGGAGTAAGCGATGATCCGTTTGATGTCGTTCTGCGCGATCGCGATCGTCGCCGCCATGATCGCCGTCAGCCCTCCGGTGTAGGCGACATACTCCATCGCCATCGGAGAGGCGGCGAAGAGAAAGAAGCTGCGCGCCACCAGGTAGACGCCGGCCGCCACCATCGTCGCCGCATGGATCAGGGCGGAGACCGGGGTCGGGCCTTCCATCGCGTCGGGAAGCCAGACATGGAGGGGAAACTGGGCCGACTTTCCGACCGCCCCCATGAAGATCAGAATGGCGGAGACGGTGATCAACCCCGCCGGCAGCCCCCCTGTTTTCACGGTCGCTTGCAGTTCGTTGAAGTTGAACGACCCGGCGGTGAAGTAGATCACGACGATGCCGACCATGAAGCCGAAGTCGCCGACCCGGGTCGTCAAGAACGCTTTTTTGCACGCCTCCGCCGCAGAGGGCTTTTCAAACCAGAAACCGATCAGGCTGAAGGAGGCCAATCCCACCAGCTCCCAGAAGATATAGGTCTGAACGAGGTTGTTCGAGAGGACGATCCCGAGCATCGAGAAGGTAAAAAACGAAAGGGAGGCGAAGTATCGGGAGTAGCTCGGATCGCCGTGCATGTAGCCGGTGGAATAAATGTGGACCAGCGAGGCGACCCCCGTCACCACGAACAGCATGATGATGCTGAGCGGGTCGATCAAGACCCCCATCTTCACCTGAAGCGAGGGGAGGTTGATCCAGTACCAGTACGACTCGACCGGGAGCGAATGGGGGTCGGAGAGCATATGGAAGAGCGGCCCCAGCGAGAGGAGGAACGAACCGACGACCGCGCCGACCGAGATCATCGAACTCACCATCGGCGATTTCCGAGTGAAAAGGGTGATGATCGTCGCGGAGATCAGGGGCAATAAAAGAATCAGCCAGAGTTGAACGGGAGACATATTAGACCGGCACTCCTACCACTTCATGAGATTAAATTCATCGACGTTCACCGTGGCGCGCCGCCGGAAGGCGACGATCACGATGGCGAGTCCCACCACCACCTCCGCCGCGGCGATCGTCATCACGAAGAAGACGAAGATCTGGCCGTCGAGCGATTGTTGAAACCGGGAAAAGGCGACGAAGTTGATATTGACGGCGTTCAAGATCAGCTCGATCGCCATCAACACCATCAAGATGTTCCGGCGGATGAGGATGCCGACCACGCCGATGCTGAAGAGAAGAAAGCTCAGTGTGACAAAATAAGAAAGGGGAACCACGTTTCCTCACAAAAACGACCGGGAACGATCCCGGCCAGCAGATCCATTGAAAACCGACGGGCTTAGACCCGCGGCGTCTCTTCCTGACGATGCTCGACCGCCACCCGGGAGATCGGGGCCGCGATCGTCTCATGCCCGTTGCTGCTTCCGTTCGCCCCCGCGACCTCTTTCGCCTTGTGGCTCCGCTTGCCGAGGGTGATCGCTCCGACCATCGCGACCAAAAGGATGATGGAGGCGATCTCGAAGGGAAAGAGATATTTGGTGTAGAGGAGCACCCCGATCGCCTGGGTGTTTCCCGCTTTGGCCCAGACCGGCGGGGCGAGCGTCCCCCCGTCCGAGGCGGCCCCGGTCCCCCAATAAACCATCAGCATTTCCGCCAGGACAACGAGCCCCAGGAAAACACCGACCGGATACGAAGCATGGAGCGCCTGCTGCCCTTGATGCTCCGAAAAAATCATCAAGACGAAAAGATAGAGAACCAGAATCGCGCCGGCGTAGACGATGATCTGCACCGCCGCGACGAACTCGGCGCTCAGCAGAACGTAAATTCCCGCCACATGGATCAGGGTCACCAAGAGGGCGAGGGCGGAGTAGATCAGGTTCGGCGCGGTAATCGCGACCACCGCGCTCCCCAAGATCATGGCCGAAAAAAAGAAAAAGAAAAGTTGTGCGATCAAACTAAGCAGCCCCTTTCACTGGCAGTGTCTTCTCCGGCCCAGGCAGCGGTTTGTCCTGCTTGGCGGTCGGGAACCCTTCTTCCTTCACTTTGTTGAAGAAGGCCAAACGATCTTCGGTATACTGCGGGCGCTTTTGACGGTTCGGGAAATACTTATCCCCGAGCGCCAGCATCATCTCTTTGTCCATAATGAGGCTCCGCTTGTTGCCGGTCGCCATCTCATACTCTTTGCTCGACGCCAACGCATCGACCGGGCAGGCCTGGACGCAGAAGCCGCAGAAAACGCACTTCGTCACATCAAGGATATATCGCTTCGCAAAACGCTTTTGCGGCATGTCTTCCCGCTCGGCGCTTTCCACCGTGATGCAGTGGGAAGGGCAGGCCGCTTCGCAGAGGGCGCAGCCGACGCACTTCTCGGTCATATCGTCGTAGCGGAGATGGACGATCACCCCGCGATAGCCGTCGGGCAGATTCCGCTTCTGGTGCGGATATTGGTTGGTGATCGGCTTCACGAACAGATGCTTGAACGTCAAGCCGAGCCCCTTCGCAATCTCCGCGAACGAAACCTTTTTAACAAAATCAGCCAAAGTCGGCATAATCACCTCTAAAAGTCGGCATAATCACCTCTAATGGTTCAGGATATAGACAATCGTCGATGTCACCAAAATATTCGCCAACGCCAGCGGAAGCATGACCTTCCATCCGAACGCCATCAACTGGTCGAAGCGCAGGCGCGGAACGGTCGCCCGAAGCCAGATATAGAAGAAGAGGAAGAAGTAGACCTTGATGAGGAACCAGACGATCGGCGGAATAAACTCCAGGAACGGAAGCGGCGCATGCCAGCCGCCGAGAAAGGCGACCGTCGCAATGCAGGAGACCAGGATCATATTGGCATATTCGGCCAGAAAGAAAAAGGCGAAGCGCATTCCGGAATATTCGGTGAAGAAGCCGGCGACCAGCTCGCTCTCCGCCTCCGGCAGATCGAACGGCAGACGGTTGGTCTCCGCGATCGCGCAGATCAGATAGATGACGAAGGCGATCGGCTGGACGACGACGAACCACTTCCAGAACCCGCCCCCCTGCGCCTCGGTCATCTTCACCATCGAAAGCGATTGGGAGAGAAGGATCGGTCCGACCAGCGCCAGGCCGAGCGAGAGCTCGTAGCTGATCACCTGCGCCGCCGAGCGAAGCCCCCCGAGGAGCGAATATTTGCTGTTGGACGCCCACCCGCCGAGCAAGATCCCATAGGCGCCGAGCGAGGCAAAGGCCAAGATATAAAGGATGCCGACGTTGATGTCGGTAATGTACGGCTTGAATTCGACCGGGCCGATATGAAGACTGTCCCGCCCGAACGGAACGACCGCGAACCCGATCAGCGCCGGAATCAGAACCAGGATCGGCGCCGCCGAGAAGATGATCTTGTTCGCCCCGGCGGGGATGATGTCCTCTTTGAAGAAGAGCTTCAAGCCGTCGGCGATCGGCTGCAGCAATCCATGAAAGCCGACTTCCATCGGTCCCATCCGATCCTGCATGTCTCCCAACACCTTCCGCTCCAGATAGGTCAAGTAAGCGACGTGCAGCAGGACCACCCCGAGCACCGCGGCGATCTCCACCAGAATGACCACCAATCTTAATGTCATATCCATTATTAAAGACCTTTTATAAGACCTTCGTAGGGGCGAGCTTGCCTGTTCGCCCGTGTGGGTATCCTCATTACTCAAGCGGGACGCATACAGGACGCGTCCCGACCCTCTACCGGACCGAGACCGACACCTTCGAGAGGGTCACCTTCCCCCGCTCATTATAGGGAACACGGCTCTTCGGATCGATCGACAGCGGGAGCAGCCGCTTGATCTCCGTCCCGAAATGCTCCGGGAAGAGAAGCGTGCCGGCCGCCACCTTTTTGCTGAATCGGACCGGCGCCTGAATTCCGAGCGCCCCCCCCTCGGCGGAGATCTCAACGACCTCTCCTTCTTCGAGGCCGAGCCGCTCCCCGTCGTCGGGGTGAATCAAGACCGCCTCTTTCGGGAAGAGGGTGGTGAGCCCGGTCG
>SCUR01000504.1 GCA_004297235.1 Candidatus Manganitrophaceae bacterium
TTCCGATCTCTTCTATCTTCTGGCATACAGCTTCCCCCTCTTTTTAATCTCGGTCGCAATCTTCCATCGCCGGGAGTTGAAATAAAAGAAATGCCGACATCTCTCATCAAACGGATTGGGATTGCCCTGTTGTTCTTCCTGATTTTGAATGCCTTGCTCGGCCGGGTGGAGACCCAAAGGGCAAAAGAGGAGCTAGTCGATACCTCTTCCTATGATGCCCTGACGCCAGGTGAGTTTGTCGGGACGATCGCCCTGGCCGGGTTTCGAGCGATGGCGGTCGACATGCTCTGGGTCCGAGCCATTGACCTCTGGAAGGAGAAAGATTGGTATCAGGCCCTTACGGTCTATCGACTCATCTCCAAGTTACAGCCCCATTTCGAAGAGGCATGGGTGAACAACGGCTGGAATATGGCCATTAACATTGCCGTCAGTAAACGTCAGAAGGGGGCCGATGCGGAAGCATGGGGGTGGGTCGAGAGGGGGCTCGATTACCTAAAGGAGGGGATCTCGCGGAACCCCAAGAGCCATTATCTCCATTACTATTACGGCTGGCTGACTTATCGGATAGGCCAGGACGAATACTACCGGGCCCGGTTTGCGCAGGACGGTCTTGATCCTTTAGAAGAGTCATATCTCTATCTTAAAAAAGCATCGGATCTGAAAGGCCCGCATTATGCTTATGACAACAGGCTTGCCTTTCTACTCCATGAAAAGGGGGTCTGGGCGCAGGAAAATGGAAATCGGGTCGCGGCGCTTGAGTTCTTCAAAGCCTCGAAGAGCCATATGGAACGGGCATCAACCCTCATCCCGGACGGCCCTCCCGGGTCGGAAGCCCATCTTAATTTTTTAAATTACAAAGAGAGTTTGACAAGAAAAATGGCCGATCTTGATCGGCTGATCCAGGAGCTGCAACGATCGTAGCAGGGGGCCGGAGGAAGATGAAGCCGGCGATCAGAAAAGGGCTGAAGTGGTGTTGAGTCTATTTCACAGAAGGAGGGCGAAATCGCATATCGAGAAGCGGGGCTCTCCCCGCGTCGCGCTGGTCGATTATTATCTTTTTTATTTGAAGGACCCGCTCAGAGATACCTCTGCTATCCGGGGAGAGGTGATCAACCTTTCCAAAGAGGGGGTGTTGTTCGAGAGCCTCGACCCTTTCGATCCTGGGAGCGAGCTGGCCTTGAAGCTTCAGATCCCATATAAGAATGAATTCATTCGGGCCTCCGGAAGAATCATACGGATTGAGAGAGGGTCTTACCCCTTCAAGGCGCGCGTTGCGGCGAGCTACACGAAGATTCTGAACGGCCCGAAGGAATTGCTTTTCGACACGCTGGTACATCTGGTCACAGAGAAAAAGGAGGGGGATGATTAAGAGGATACTTCGGCGCCGCCCCAGACTGACGAAAGCGAGATGGTTCGTCCTGGTCTTCGTATGCTTGATCGGCTTTCAGGGATGCAGTCACGTTCTTCCCGATTTCGAGCGCTATTCCGGCGGCACGGTTGTAAAGAGCCGCCGCTTCTCGGTCCCGTTTTCTGAGGGGAAGTACGATGAGGTGATCGAGCGGGCAAGTCGTCACCTCAAACGGGACGATCCGCTTTATCGGGAAGCGGTTTATTTTATGTACCGAGCGAGGCTCGCTCAACTGCAAGAGCAGGAGCGGCAGGCGGAACATGCCCGAAAGCTGAAGGAACGTGAGGCGGCCATCGACATTGATGAAAAGGCAACGGCGCCGAAAGAAGGGCCTCCAAGGAATCGATCGGCGATTCAAAGGGAGTCGGGCTTTATCGAGCCCCCTTTTCCTCCCGAGTTTCCGAAGGATCCCTCCCTTCTGGAAAAGCTGAATCGGAAAATACCCTCTTTGAATATCATCGATGGGGAGGTGGAGTTCATCCTCTATGATCTTTTTAAGGACACCGGTATCAACATCATTTCAGATCCGGGTCTTCTGAAGGGAAAGAAGATCAGCCTTCGCCTGCAGGATGAGACGATTTTGAATATTTTGAAATACATGGCCGAAAACCAGGGATTTGACTTTGCCATCCGCGACAACACCCTCTGGCTGACCGTCCCGAAAAAAGAGCAGCTTACGACGCGGGTTTTCCGCTTGAAACACGGGTTGACCGCTTCCCGCCTGACGCGGGACTTTGAATCACTGGCCGATCTGAGTTTTCTAAACCAGGCAACACAGCAGCAGGGGGGAGCGGGAAGCGTCGGAGGGCAGGGGACCATTCCGCAGGGAGGAGAGGGGGACATCGTAGGGCAGAGGGCCAGTACAAAAGAGAAAGAGATTCTATCGGCTTTAGAGCTCTTTTTGGAAAACTTCCCGAAGCTGGTCGAATGGCCGGAAGGGAGCCAGCTCTTTATTGACAAAAAAAAGAACCTGGTGGTGATTCGAAGCACCCCCTCTACCCTGACCGAGGCGGGAAAACTCCTGGAAGAGTTCGACATCAATCCGATCCAGGTTCTCATTGAAACCCGTTTTATCGAGGTCTCCGATTTGGACCTGTTCGATTTCGGCGTTGATTTCAACGCCGCCGAAAGGCCGGGTGATACCACCCCGAATAAAGGGGGAACTTTTTTTGACGTTCCACTGGTTCCACCACCGGTCCCGCCGGGCGGGACCAATGTCCTGCTCACGGGTGTGATGTCGGGCTCCCGTTTTCAGGCGGCGATTTTCGTCCTCGATCGCCTGGAAACCTCGAACACCCTCTCCTCTCCGCGGGTGACCACCTCCAACAACAGCATGGCGACGCTGGCGGTGGTGACGAACCTGGTCTTTATTGAGGACTTCCAGGTAGAGTTCCCGCAGACGCCGATTGTCCCCGGCACGGTCGGGGGCCAGCAGGTGGTGGTGAATCCGATCCCGACTCTGGTGGCGACGGTCAATGACAGAAACTTCACTGGTATCGTCTTGAATGTGACGCCGAGCGTCGGCGCCGATGGAAAAACGATTACACTCACACTCCAACCGGTCGTCCGTGCCAAGGTCGATGAAATCGTCCTGCAGAACACGGCGGTGATCCCGATTCCGGGAGGGGGGCAGTTAATCAGTCCCGCGATTATACGACCGATCATCGAGACACGGTTTGTCAATACGCAACTCACGATCGAAGACCACTCCACGGTGGTGATGGGAGGGTTGAGCACCCTGATTGAGAAGAAGATCGAGAACAAGGTTCCTTACCTGGGCGACATCCCATTTTTGGGCCGGCTCTTCCGCCGGGACATCCGTTCCACCGACAAAAAGAATCTGATGATCTTCGTGACCACCCGAATTCTCAATGAGGAGGGAGGAAGATATACCGATGGCGAATCTTCAGAGTAAGGAGTGCAGGTAAAAGATGGTCGAAAGGGGTCTTGGAATTGATATCTCTTCTCATGTGGTCAGACTCATCGAGTTAAAGAAAGTTCGACGTCGGATCACGGTCGTGAAAGGCTGTCAGATCGATCTGGAGACGGACCCGATGTCAGGAAGCGCCGGCGTCGCCATTGCAGAGAAAATACAGAAGGGACTGCGGCAGGCTGGTGTTAAAAAACGGAGCGCGCTTCCTGCCATCCCGGGCAAAGAAGGGATTTTTAAATACTATTATATTCCGACGACGGTTCGAAAAAACTTAAAGGCCCTGTTTAAAATAATCATCACTGCCGGCACTCCGGAAGGGGTTGTCGCCGGATGGAGGCCGATCTCCCCTCTTCAGGGGGAGATCGGGTCTCTTCTGGAGAATCAACTCTATATGGTTGCCCTCTGCAAGAACGACATTCTACAGAAGAGCCTAACCCTTTTGGAAAAAGGAAGGATTCGAGCGACACGTTTTACCCTCAGGGCGACCGGCTTGCAGGAGATCGCCCGGCATCTGAAGCTCTCGGAGGGAGGGGAAGCGGTCTTGCTGGCCGAACTGGATCAACACGAGGTTAATCTGGTTATCCTAATGGGGACAGAGATGGTCTTTGCGCGGGCCTTTTCCTATCCTCACGGAGGATTTACTGAATGCCTGAAGAAGTGTTTTCCAGAGGAGGAGGCCTCCCTTACACAGGCCCAATCTCAAGTCAATCTGTTTAACCTGGGTGCGGGGAGAGATGTCGAACTGTTCCGTTCGATCGCTTTGGCACTGACAGCGGAATTTCGTCAGGGCATTCAGAATGCGCAGGCGCAGATTAAGAAAAAAGAGCTCCAGGTCGAAAAGATCTATCTCTGTGGTGAGTCGTCCGGGCTGGTCGGTCTGCCTGAATATCTATCGCAAGAGATGGGAAAGCCGGTTGAAGTCATCGATCCTTTTGACGGGTTGGCTGTAAAACCATCTAAAAAGGGGGAAACCATCCCGAACAAAAGAGGGTTGGCAGTAGCCCTGGGGCTTGCTTTAACCGATCTTTCTTCGAAGGACGCGGCCCTCTTGCTCACCCCGCCGCCGGTTGAACAGAGGGAATACTTTTGGGCTCACACCGCTTATCGCTATTACGCGATCGGAATGGTCCTTTTGACGGCCTTGGTCATCTATCTCGGCGGCACCTACTCTCTGAATAAGGTCGATCGGATTCACCTGCAGATCGACCAGCAGCTGCAGAGTGCCAGGGGGAAAAAAGAGCAGCTTCTTGGGGTCGCGGCCGGTCTGGAAGCGGTCAAAAAGCAGTTGGAACAGCTTACAGAAGGCCTGCATCGGCCGGAACCGACGCTTGCGATTCTGGAGCAACTCGGCCGGGTGACCCCTCCCGGAATTCGACTCACTTCTGTTGAGATCAGGAATGCCGGATCCGGATTTCCTTTTGATCAAGCACAGGTAGTGACCCTGTCCGGCGTTTTTGGGGATCGGGAGGCGACCGAGATCGCGTTCATCGATGCCGTTGAGCGCTACGCCAGAGCGATTGAGCAGGCGCCGGGCTTCATTCAGCGAAAGGTCCAGCGGATCGGGGAGCCGAAGCCGATTCGTCCTCAAGAGGGGGCTATGGCCGTGGCGAACCAGCCCAGGGCCTTTCAGTTTCAGTTTCAACTAGCTCCGCGGAGGTAGGAACAGATGCTTGACCGAATCGCTGCCGATAAAAGATGGGTGATCTATCTTCTCGGGTTTTTCACTTTTTATATTGGACTTTCTTATTTTTCTGGAAAAGCACTTATTTCTCCACTTCGAGAACGGATTAAGCTTCTTCAGGCAAAGGTTCAGGAAATAAAAGGCTATTATGATCCCTTGGGGGCACAGGTCCACTATGTCGAAAAAGACGCCAAAGAGGCGGAGGCCTTTTATCGGCAGCACTATCAAGCTCTTTTGGAGAAAGTGGTCTTTCAACCGGGGGATGCCTATCGAATTCCCGCTGATGAACGCTCCCCGAAAAATTACTTTCGGAAAAGGGTCCTTGAATTTCAGGAGCGGCTCCAGGGTTATCAAATCCCCTTCCTCCCGAACTCGCTTCAAGAGCCCGATCCGAGGAGGATGGAGGAGATCCTTCTTAAGATGGCATTGGCCGAGCGGGTTGCTGAAACACTGAAGGGGACCGGTATTTCCAACGCGATCTTCTCGGATATCCAGCAACAAACGGAAGAGGTGTCCGACTATCTCTTTATTGATCGCCTCACCCGGTATCGACTTCAGATGACGACGGAGGCTCCCTTTGAGAAGCTGGTGAAATGGGTGGATTCTCTGAAACAGCCGGGCGGATTTCTATTCATCGAGCAGATGACCGTCAATGCAGCCGCCGACTCTAGAACGGTTCGGGTGAATCTGGTGGCGCTTCAACCCCGCCTGAAGGAGCGCCTGACGTATGCCAAAGTGGTCGCTCCGGAAGTTCGGGGCGATAATTAGCCGGGCTTAAGCGATTTAAGGAACCGATATGATTTCCTTCTTCAAAAATCTTTCTCCTGACCGGCTTCTCTTTTTAATGGCGCTTGCCCTTTTTCTTCTCCCCTTTCCCCTGACCCTTTTTCGCTCTGATTATCCGAATCTTTCCTTTATCGAGCGTCCCCAATCCGGCCTTCGTATAAAGGAAAAGGTGATGGATCGGATCGGCCTTCCCCGGGAGGTGGTTCTCGATGAGATGCGATTCTTAAATGTCTCGGTCAGAAGCCCGTCGCTTGAAGAAAAAGAACCGTCGGCGCCCCCTGAGTGGGATGTGGCCTTGATCGAAAAGCCTTTTTCACATGCCGCCCCACGTCCACAGCATGTCAGAAAAAGGAGGGAGGCGGTCGACAAAAAAATAGGGGGCCTGGTTCAGAAGGGGGAAGCAGTTGGAGACAAAAAACTGGTCTTTGTCGGGCTGGTGCAGACGGAGCGAGAGGGAGGGGTGAAAGTGGTCCTCAAGGATATCAAATCAAAACGGCATCATCTTCTGAATAAAGGAGAGGGAATCGATGGCTTGAAGGTGGAAGAAGTGGTTTTTCATACGGCCATTCTGGTGAGTGAAGATGGGCAGCGGTGGACCCTCACCACACGACCTGGAGAGTCAAAGTCATTCATAGGAGGGGGGCGGTAAATGCGAACCTGGACAATCGCCATTGGATTTATCACAGAGACGGTTTTGCAGCCGGTCTATTTCTCGCTGATCCTCTTTTTCTCGTTTTTAATCTTATCGACCCGCGTTCTCACCCTTTTTGGAATGGGAGACGAGGTCCGGATGATGCAGGAGATGGGGATCTCCAGCCTGACGTTAGCCGGCCTTCTGATTACCCTCCTGGTCGGAACGCATGTCATCTCTGAAGAGATCCAAAAGCGGACGGTGGTGACCCTGCTGAGCAAGCCGGTCCACAAATGGGAGCTGATCTTTGGAAAATTTTTAGGGATCGCGCTGGTCCTGATTTTAGCCTATGTCATTTTATCCGCCGTTTTTTATTTGACCCTTTTGTGGAAAGGAGAAGGATATGGCAACCCTGATCTTTTCAAAGGGATTTTTCTTTCCTATCTTCAGGTCCTGGTGATTGCCTCTCTCTCAATGGCCTTTTCTATTTTCTTGCCGCTCGCCACCAACGCAGCGCTCTGTTTAATTTTATTCATGCTCGGCCATCTCTCCAATTTTGTTTATGGCGCCGCTCTCAAAGGAGGCCTTGTTGCAAAGAGTGTTGGAAAGATGATCTATCTTCTGATTCCAAATCTCGGTTTTTTGGATTTGACCTTCGCCATCGGACTGGGCCGACCTGTCTCTTATGGATATGTAGGCTGGGCGGCGCTTTACAGCCTGTTCTATATCGGCATGACGCTCTTAATGGCGGTGGCGTTTTTAGACAGGCGAGAGATGTATTAAAGGTGTGGAGAGATGCGGAAAAAGGGGCCGAGGGCCGGAGCGGAGGTGGTTATCTCGATTCTCAAAGAGGGAGCGCCCTCATCATGGGCCTGGTTTTGATAATCCTGGTCCTCGGTCTGTCCGGGGTTGCTTTTTCGCTCTTCCGGTTTTCCCGTGAGAAGGCAGTCCGGCCATTCCAGGTCTCTGCCGCAACAAGCGTGGCCGACAGCGGGATAGAGCAGGCGATCAGAGCCTTGCAGAAGAAAGCGGCCCACGAGGCAGTTTCTGATCCCGTAATGGCGTTTTTCTTCTGGGGGGGCGACACCAACGGAGACGGACTACTTGCCCGGGACGGGGAGATCGACTGGAACCGGAACGGAAGGCTCGATATGAGTCCGGTCACCGGACGGAAAAGTTTGGAAGATGTCAATGGCGATGGGGTCTGGAATCCACCCGATGGCGTTCTCGAAGGTCCGGGCGGAAATCTCCTGGACGAGGACACCGGCATGGATAGTCTGCCCGATTTTCAGGAGCCCGGCTACGATCCGCTGACCAATCCGGATCCGAGTGGTGACAATTATCACCCGATCTTCAATCCAACCGGAACCGAGGGGAATGGAAGACGCGATACAGGCGAGCCTGATGACGGGAACGGTAGATTCGATACCATCGAAGATGGGAGCCGTTGGATCCGTTGGGGGGGGGAAAAATTAAACGTAAGCAAGGTGAACCGGGGGGAAAGTGAGGCCGCGATCGACGGCTGGAATTATCTTAAGGCTGTGGAGGTGGATAGCTTAATCGACTTGAATGGCCCCGATCATTTGGCCGCCCGGCTCTTAAATAATCTGTTTCGGACGATTCAGTTGTCGGTCATTGACACCGTGAACAATGCCGTTGTGCGACAAACACTGGGGCAGAATGCCCGTGGCCTGGAGTACAGCGCCGAGCTGGATGCGATGATCGGGACAATTTTTAATACGCCACTTTTCTCGACGGATCCTCACGCCGTTCAACTGATCAAACGGCGCAATCAACTCCCCGGCAAACGGTTTGCTACCGAAGATCAGGTCTTTGAGGCGATCAAGAGTTTAGGTCTTTTCACCCTCAACGACACCGACGAATGGCTTCGCCTCCGGGAGTTTATCACCATCCATGCCACGGCCGATCCTGCGACCATCCGGCAGGACCCCGCGAATCCGACAGCCCCCCCTATCCTCGACCCTCGTCCACCGGTGAACATCAACGCCGCGCCGAAGGAAGTCTTGCAGGCGGTGATCATGGCAGGATTTGATTTTCCGAGCCTCCCGGGG
>SCUR01000505.1 GCA_004297235.1 Candidatus Manganitrophaceae bacterium
GGTAGATCCTTCGGGATTAAAAGGGATCTTTTTCGTAAAGGACTTCGAGGGAAATCCGACCTATCGGGAGCGGATCGATGTCGAACGGCCGGGCCTGGGGCGAAGGGTGATGGTCAGCTTCAAAGACGGCGAGAACATCTTCGGCTATACGACCGGCGTCTGTCCCGGAAGAAAGGGTTTTTTCCTCTTCTTCTCCGACCCGGAAGCCAATAACGAAAAGGTCTTCGTTCTCACCGCCGCAACGCAAGATATCCTGCTCGGATAGACCGGCGATATAAGTCTGATACGGGGAAGGGGGCGGAAGCCCCCTTCCCGCGCGGGAAAGGCGCTTTCAGCTACGCCGCCCGGCTCTCCTCCTCGAACGCCTTTAACTGCTTTTCCGCCTCTTCTTGAGCGATCCCGTATTTCTCTTGCAGCTTGCCGATCAATTTGTCTCGCTTGCCGCTAATCATTTGAAGATCGTCGTCGGTGAGCTTTCCCCACTGCTCTTTCAGCTTGCCTTTGAACTGCTTCCAATTTCCTTCGATCTGATCCCAATTCATACATCCTCCGTATCGTTTAAAAGCCTGACGCGTTGCGGTTCCATCCCGGAGCAGGCGGGTGATCAGAGCCGTCCGGTCAAGAGCAGAATCACCAGAATCAAAACGATCAGGCCCACCCCGCCGCTGGGGTAGTACCCCCAATTGGAGCTGTAAGGCCAGGTCGGCAGCGCACCCACGAGCAGCAGCACCAACAAGACAACCAAAATCGTACTCATATGTTTCTCCTTTCTTCATGTCACCTTTTGATTACCCAGCAGATACGGGGAAGGGGCGGGACAACCCGCTTCTCGTCTGCCCCGCACGCAACAGGAAGGGAATGTTGAAAGACGCGATTTGATCGTCGGAAGAGACCTCTGATCGGGATAACCCTAAAGTGACGTTTTAATACAATCGCGTTATAGAGCAATTCATGTGCCGGGAGGGAAGCATTCTAGACATACTAAATGACGATAGATAAGAAAGGGCTTATCAGGAGATTGCAAATATTTTCAGGGGGAATGGGGTGGACCCGCCAAAGGTGTTCTCAGAACGGGCTCTTTAGCCCTCCGGGCGCCGCGGGGGAAAGGGAGATGGTAGCGGCGGAGGGCTTCGAACCCCCGACACGCGGATTATGATTCCGCTGCTCTACCAACTGAGCTACGCCGCCATTCATTATTAAGGAAAGAACAACGGAATCGGTTATATCATTTTTCGTTGAGTGCGTCAATCAAGAAGCATCTCAAGTGCGGAGTGAAACCCAGAACAGGCGCTTCCGTATTCTCCTCAACTCCGCATTGCGCAATCGGGCTTCACCCTTTGAAGGGGTAGTCGATCTTCATCGCCTGGCGGACCTGGCGCATCGTCTCCTGGGCGACCGCGCGGGCGCGGCGGGTCCCCTCTTTTAAGATTTCGTCGATCGCCTTTTCGTCCCGATCGTACTCGGCGCGCCGCTCCCGGATCGGATCGAGAAACGCATTGAGCGCTTTCGCCAGCTTCTTTTTGACCTCGACGTCGCCGACCTTCCCCTGGACGTAGCGCTCTTTCAGATCGGCGACCTCTTCTTTATTCGGATTGAAAGCATCGTGGTAGACGAAGACCGGGTTCCCTTCAATGTGGCCCGGATCGGTCGCGCGAAGGCGGGTCGGATCGGTGTACATCCGCATCACCTTTGCCTCGACCGTCTTGGCGTCGTCGGCCAAATAGATCGCATTCCCCAAGCTCTTGCTCATCTTTGCCTGCCCGTCGATCCCGGGAAGACGGGCGAATTCCCCCACCTTCGCCTGCGGCTCGACGAGAACCTGGGCATAGAGGGCGTTGAAGCGGCGGACGATCTCCACCGTCTGCTCGATCATCGGGAGCTGGTCTTTCCCCACCGGCACCAGATCGGCGTTGAAGATCGTGATGTCGGCCGCCTGATGAACCGGATAGACGAGGAATCCCGCCGGGAGGTTCTGCTCGAACCCTTTCTGCTGCATTTCGTCCTTGACGGTCGGGTTGCGCTGAAGGCGCGCGACCGTCACCAGATTAAGATAGTAGACCGCCAGCTCGGCGATCTCCGGTATCATCGATTGGATGAAAATCGTGCTCCGGCCCGGATCAATTCCGACCGCCAGATAGTCTTTCGTCACCTCGCGGATGTTCTGCTGTAAAATCTCCGGATGCTCGAAATGGTCGGTCAGCGCCTGGACGTCGGCGATCAGAATGAACGTCTCATACTCCTCTTGAAGTTTCACCCGATTCACCAGCGAGCCGACATAATGCCCCAGATGGAGCCGGCCGGTCGGCCGGTCTCCCGTCAAAATCCGTTTCTTCTGACCCATCCTTCCTCCAGA
>SCUR01000506.1 GCA_004297235.1 Candidatus Manganitrophaceae bacterium
TCCACTCGGGAAAATGGGGTCGGCCTCTATTCCGTTCACGCGACAGGGGGATCGGCGAAGGAGCGAGCCAGGATGAAGAAGAAGGATCGAAGCCGTTTAACAAAACCGGGCGAAAGGGAGCCGCCGTCGCTGCCGGAATTTTATCTGACGCAGATCTTGCGCCCTTTTCAACGGTTCGCGGAAGAAGAGGCCTCGGGCGGCATCATTCTGCTCCTCTGCACCGTCGCGGCTTTGGTTTGGTCGAACTCCCCTTGGCAAGGGAGCTATGCCGCCTTGTGGCACATGGAATTCTCGTTGGGGTGGGGACATTTCCTCTTTTCCAAACCGCTTCATTTTTGGATCAACGACGGCTTGATGACCGTTTTCTTTTTGCTGGTCGGCCTGGAAATTAAACGGGAACTGCTGGTCGGGGAATTGGCTTCTCCTCGGAGAGCGGCCCTTCCCATCGTCGCCGCGCTGGGGGGCATGGTGGTCCCGGCCGCGATCTACTTCGCATTGAATGCCGGCACCTCAGGCGCGAGGGGCTGGGGGATTCCGATGGCCACCGATATCGCTTTCGCCATCGGGGTTCTCGCCTTGCTGGGCCGACGGGTGCCGGCGGCTCTCAAGGTATTCCTTGTTGCCCTCGCCATTGTGGATGATATCGGGGCGGTGTTGGTCATTGCGATATTCTATACTTCGGAAATTTCGTGGATCAGTCTGGCCGGGGGACTCTTTCTTCTTTTGATTTTGGCGGGGGCGAATCGATCGCATGTGCGGCATCCGTATGTCTATGCCGTCTTGGGCATATTCCTCTGGCTGGCCTTTCTCAAATCAGGCGTTCACACCACGATCGCCGGGGTTTTGCTGGCCATGACGATTCCCGCCCGGACCCGAATCGGCGCCGACGGGCTTCTCCGTCAAGGGCGCGCTCTATTGGACGCGTTTGAAGAGGCCGGAGATCAAGGCAAGAGCATCATGGTCCATGCAGAAAGGCAAGATGCGTTGCAGTCTTTGGAGGAAGTGTGTGAGCATGCGGAAACCCCGCTGCAGCGGTTTGAGCGAGCGCTGCACCCATGGGTCACCTTTCTCATCATGCCCCTCTTCGCCTTGGCCAACGCGGGGGTGACACTGGAAGGGGGCGCAGCCTCGGCGATGTCTCGGGTCAGTGTCGGCATCGTCCTAGGGCTGGTGCTGGGAAAACAGATCGGCATCACCTTCTTTGCCTGGGCGGCGGTCAGGTCCGGAATGGCGGCATTCCCACCGGAGATTCGATGGAGACAAATTTACGGCGTCGGTTGGCTGGGAGGGATCGGCTTTACGATGTCGCTGTTTGTAGCCGATTTGGCCTTTGGCGAGACCGCGCAGCTGCCGATGGCGAAAATGGGAATTCTGGCCGCGTCCATCCTCGCCGGAGCGGGCGGCTGGATCATTCTCTACCAAAACGCGACAAGAAAGAATGCGGCCTGACGCCTCTTCCGTATCGAGTCGCCCCTTTCTTCAGCCGGGGTGATAAATTGCACGATAAAAGCATCGATTAATTGGCCTCTTCAAGATACTGGATATAGGCAAGCAGCCTTGGGTTTTCCTTCCCGATCTGATCAAACCGAATGCGGATTGAATGGGCGGTTCCATCTTGCGAAGGGTTTGTCCAGGCGACCTCTCCGACGACCGATTCGGTGATCGTTTCATTCTGTTTGGCGGTAAAACGCAGCTCGACACGAACAAAATCTCCCGCATGAAACGGCTCCGTACAGTAGATCCCGATGCCATGTGTGCAAATGTCCTGGACCAAGAGATCGCTCGTTGGAGGCATTCCCAAGCGGGTGAGGCGGTAAATCGAAATCAGTGGGAACTTGGAGGGTCTCCCTCTTTTCGGGAGAGCGCTTTCCGGGAATGCGTTCTGGGAGCGATCGAACTTTTTCTTGCTCTCGATGGCTTGGGCGATTTCGACCATCAACTGCGGGACATTAAAAGGTTTGGTGTGATAACTGCTGGCCCCCAATCGAATCAGATCGGCCGCCCCCGCGTGGGCCCCCGCGCCATACCCTGTGATGATCATGACCTCAATACGAGGGTCGTATTCTTTGATCGACTTTAATACGGCGATCCCGTCCATCCCCGGCATCCTTAAATCAAGCGTGACCAGATCGACTTTGCGCTTTTTGATAATTTGCATCGCGCGAAGACCGCCGTCCGCTTCTTCCACCCGGTAATGCGGCTTGAGAAGCATTTTTAGAGATTCTCGGGGACCGCTCTCGTCATCGACGATTAAAACCGTACTTTTAGCATTCATTACTGTTCTCCTTTTTTGTAAAGGAAGTAAATTGATCTTAGAACCAAGCAATAAACACAAAGCCGACGGTTGTTCTTTGATCAGCGACGTGCCTGTCCAGGGGGGAAGGAAATGATTCGCAAGTTAAGCAGCGCCGGCGCAGCAAGGCCGTTTCTTTGAGTCGAGCGTTGATCCGGTCTCAAGGATAGAGGCGTCGTCTCTTTTGATTCCGGTCTTATCTATTGCGATACCAAAGCGGGTTGAGACTTGGGATGATGCGCCTGATCGACAAGGAAAAGGTATCAGAGATTCTCCGCCCGTCAATAAAGAATACTCGGTATGAAAGTAAAAGGATGATCCGGGCGACTCCCTGGAGAATGGCCGGGGGAGAGGAGACTTTCCGATGACAGGACGATCAAGATTTCGTTGTTTCTGGAACGATCGGACATTTGTAAAAGTATGAAAATAAAATGAGGGCTGGCCGAACCAAAAACAGGCGGAACGGGAGCTAGCGCATCCGGACCATCACTTCGATTCCTTTTTGCATGACCTCGCGCCATCGTTGTTCGATTTCGGGAGAGAATCCGGTGTCCAGTACGGCGAGCGAGTCGATCATGGCGTCCACCCAAATCGGATAGAGATCCGGGGTAATATTCATCCTCTTGCGACTGTGGAGCTCGCCCAAACGTTTGATCGCCATCTCACCCAGCGGTTTGCCGTCGGCATAGTCGATCAACATCACAATCGCATGGATGAGCAGCTCTTTCTGTCTCTTGAAGTCGGTATCTTTAAACAAGACCTTGATGCGAGGGTCTCTTTCGAGCAAGGTCTCATAAAACCGCTCGGCCAGGCCGTTGCTGCGGACCCGATTAAAGCTTTTCATCACCTCATTCATCTCCGTCCTCCGTCCAACACACCGACTCAGTATATCGCTTCGGGAGTTTGAGTCAAGGACGCAGCGGCCCGCCGAGCAAATCGGGTGCGGAGAGCCGATCTAACGGTCGCCTCGTTTACTCTTGCAGACGATCGTCCCTTCCATTCCGAGCCGGCGGTGGCCGGGGAGGGGACAGAAGTATTTAAACGCGCCTTTCTTCGCCGCGAATTTGACGATCGTCTTTTCGCCCGGCGTGTCTACCCGCGCCGATTTAACATCCAGCTCGGGGATCGTAAAAATATGCGGGACCCCGTCGCCGTTTTCGATAATCAGCTCCACCCCGTCGCCTTCATGTAACTCAAGGGTCGGATTTTTGGTTCCGTCCGGTCCGATAAAAGCGAGTTCGCCCGACATCTCTGTCTTGAGGGTGAAGGTCTCGCCGCGGGCCATTCCGGCGCCGAATAAGACCAATGGGATCAGTGCATAAATGGCTGTCTTCATCGATTTTCTCCTCATGTGCGAAACTTACGGGAGGACCAAAATGCTGTTTTTTGCAGCATATCTTTTTCCTGTCGTTCGATGTGTTTGCTGAGCCTTGGCGCTGAAGACGCATTCTTTCGTGCAGGCGATTGCCTTTCCGGAAAAGCTCGGGCAGCTCACGACATTCAGGCCTTTTCCGACTTTCTTAGGATTTCGAAAGATGTTGATCTTCAACCGGACCTTGAGCTGTTTTCCCGACTCGGGACAAACCACCGGGACCCGCTTTATCCGAGGTCGCGCGGAGGAGAATAGATAGAAGGCTGGAATAAAAGAAAAAAAAGCCAAGGGAAGGATGCCGATCCAGGGGGCGATTTTTGAAAGAAACCCCGTCACAAGTTCCATGGTGTCTCCTTTCATTTACATGGATGCCATCATATCGATGGATCAGAAGTAAGTATGCGTCGGCCCCTGGAACGGCGCAACACCACGAAGGGAGTATTCTGCATCGGAATGGGAAGACGTTCAAACGGCGGATGCCGCTGATATTGTTTTCTCCTTTTCTCTTC
>SCUR01000507.1 GCA_004297235.1 Candidatus Manganitrophaceae bacterium
GCAGATGAAGGGGAACCGGGTAGTAGATCTCCGTCCCGATCTCTTTCTCCCTCAAATAATTCAGTAATTGATCCCGCTGGGATACTCGGATAACATATTGATTATAGATCGACTTATTATAAGATTCAACCTGCGGCGTTACAACGTTTCCCAGGGGACCCAGGTGTTTATTATAAAATTCGGCGTTCTCCCGCCGTTTGCGGCTCCATTCTTCAAGATGAGGGAGTTTGACGGAGAGGACCGCCGCTTGAAGGGAGTCCAGACGGCTGTTGCATCCGATCACCTGATGATAGTATTTAGGTTGGCTTCCGTGGACCCGGAGGATTTTGATCTTCTCAGCCATTTCTCCATTCTGCGTCAGCACCATCCCCCCATCGCCCGCCCCGCCCAGATTTTTCGAAGGGAAAAATGACAGACAACCGAACAAGCCCATCGACCCGGCCTGTCGGCCTTTGTAGGTGGCCCCGATCGATTGCGCCGCGTCTTCGATGATCGGCAAATGACGTCGGTCGGAGAGTTCCAAGATCGAGTCCATCTCGGCACATTGACCGTACAGATGGACAGGAATGATGGCCTTTGTCCGCGGCGTGATTTTCTTTTCGATTTGGTTCGGGTCGATATTATAGGTTTTGGGATCGATATCGACAAAAACCGGCTTTGCCTGAAGTCGAGCAATGGAGCCGGCCGTGGCAAAGAAAGTATAGGGGGAGGTGATGACTTCATCCCCGGGTCCCACCCCGAGCGCATTCAAAGCGAGCAAGAGGGCGTCCGAACCGGAGGCGACGCCGATTGCGTGTCGAACTTTGCAATAGGTTGCGATCTCCTCTTCCAATTTCGTAACGGCGGGACCCAGGATAAACTGCTGGCTCTCGAAGACCTGCTGGACCGCTTTCTGTATCTCGGGACGAATCGTCTGATATTGGGCCGTTAAATCAAGCAATGGGACGCGCATCTTCTTACACCTTTCATCAAGTGAGGTCGACGTTCTTAAGGATGTTCCAGTTGTAAGCGAATAATGACGGTCAGTTACAGTCTGCCAAAGAGGCGGGCGATTCGAGCGTTCCGTTTAGACTGGATCTTTTTCCGCTCCGATGAGTTTGAGATCCGAAATGACTTCCTTGATCATCTCCTCATCAATTCGTTCTTTCTTTCGTAGAAATCCTTCCAAAAGAGCATTATCGCAAATACTGTTGATCAACCGAGGAATCCCTTCCGAATAGTGATGGATGGTTGTGTAAGAGCCTTTCGTGAAGAGTTCCCTTTTTGAACCGGCTACTTCCAGGCGATACCGAATATACTCTTCAGTGGTCTTTTCTGTAAAGGACTCCAATTCGTAGCGCACCGCAATCCGCTGTTGAAGCGGTTTGTCCAAGGCAAGATACGAATCCAGATCGGTTAAGCCGAAAAAGACAAAGGTGATTAGTTTTTCTCCATCGAGTTCGATATTGAGAATTCCCCTAAACTCCTCCATCACCTCTCGGCGCTGAAGCATCTGGGCCTCGTCAATGAGGACGACCGCCTTTTTCCCTGAATCATATATTTCCACGAGACGATTGTAAAGCTGGCTCAGCAGCTCCGTCTTGTCGTCCAACGGGTTTTGCACTCCCAACTGGACTGCAATCCTCCTGAGGAGCCATTCCGATGTAATGGAAGTATGGATCACGACCAGCAAGGCCGATTCGAATTTCGTGTCTTCAAGCTCGTCGAGCATCCGGCGGGCCAATGTCGTCTTGCCGGTTCCAATCCCTCCGACGAGCACCGCGAGCCCTTTCCTTTCCTCCGCCGCGTACCGCAGTTTGACCAACGCATGCGAATGCTGATTGCTGTTGAAGTAAAATCGGTTATCAACAGAGATTGAAAAGGGCTGCTCCTTTAAATTATAAAATTCGAGGTAGTTCATTCTCGCTCACGGTCGGTTATAAGTATGAGATTCGATTTTTCTTTTTCGGCTCCGGTCCCTTTTTCGGTTTTACCGATTCGCGAATCGGAGGGACCGTCTGATTTTCCCCTTCCGGTGGTTCTTCGGCTTTTTCAGATTTCTTCACCGCGATATCCCGAAAATTCGGATCCAGCTGATAAATATCATTATAGAGCAATTTCGCTCGATCGTGGGTCCCATGGAGGTCATAGAGCATCGCCAACTCATATTTCAAGGCGATCGTGTTTTCCTTCGTACACCGGGGATCGTCCAACGCGTTCTGGAGAATTTCAATCGCGGTATCGATCATTCCATTTTCTTTATAGCAGCTGGCCAGCATGCTCGACGCATCCTGAAAACGCTGATTTCCCTGAAATGCGAGCTCGAATTCTTTAATCGCTTCGGGAATCAACCCCATCTCTTTATAGGCAATGCCGAGATTATAATGCGTTTCGAACTCTTGTTCGTTGATCTTGCGGTGGGACGTCTCTTTTAAATCGTTCAGAGCATCATCGAGTCCCGGCACTTCGAAGTCGAATGAGTCGTTATCCTCGGTGTTGAGCTCTTCACCGAAGATGGATTTCAGATCGACGTATTCTTCCTTTTCTCCCTCGCTCTCGGGGTGGGAGATCTCTTGCGATGCGCCTGCATCCGGGGATGATCCTTCTTGGGAGTCGTCCGTGAGGAGATGGTCAAGACCGTCTTCGATTTCCTTAGAAAGACCTTCAAAAGAGAATTCCTCTCCCGCAGCCTCCGGGGATGAGGGGACATCGGCCGCCGGATCGACAGACGTTTCTGCGGCCTTCTCTCCCCCCTTCGCAGCCGATTGGAGATTCAATAACATCATTCGCGCATCGGCACATTGGGAATCTTCTTTTAAGATTTTCCAAAGGAGCGATTTTGCCGCTTCCTTGTTTCCGTTATCGATGTACTCTTGCGCTTCCGTCAGCTTCGATTGGACGTCACTTGCTTGAGAGACCCTCTCCTCGGCCGCGGAAACGACTTCATCCTGAGAAGGGATGGAAAGCGCTTCCTCCATTGGAAGCCCCTGGGCCTCGATCTCCCCGGGTGAAACGGGAGAGACAAACGCGTCGTCCCCGTGAGAAGCCCCTGCAGGCTCGATTTCCCCGATCTCATTGTCGGTGATCTCCTCCACGGCCTTTTGCAATTGCCTGTCGGGATCGATCGATCGCATCTCTTCGAGGATGTCGGTCCTTTTTTCTTCGGCTCCGATTTTCTCATAGAGATTAGCAAGAAGCAGGCATTCATCGGCCGCTTTCTCCCGCATTCCCTCTTTAAGGTAGATCTCTTTCAATTGGATATGCGGTTCTTCCCTCGACGGGGCGAGCTCGCTGAGGAGCGTCAACTGTTCGATCGCTTTGCTGTTGAGTCCATACTTAATGTAGACTTCGGCTTCGGTCAGGTGTCCTTGGAAAGTGGCTTCCGAGATTTCTTGAACCGGGGACGCTTCCATCGGCGTCTCTGAGGGAGCCTCCCCTGCCGAGAGCGGTTCGGACAGACTCGGTTCTTCAGCTTGTCCAAGCTCGATCGGCTCCGAGGGGATTTCGGAGATCGGCTCGGGCTCGGAGAGCGCCTCTTCGAACGTCTCTACGGCCGCTTCAAGCGGCGCAATTTCTTGCGGCTCTTCCGGCGGCAACTCTTCTACTGCTGGCTGGGATTCCGGCTCAAAGCGCGCGTGCCACTGCTCTTCCTCTGAAATGCCGGGGAGGCGTGACTTGACCTCTTCATAATAAGACTGTGCTTCCGTCTCCGAACGCTGTCCGCAAAGAAGAGAGATGATCTTTGAATAGCGTTGGACGGCCTCCTGTTCTTCACCGGATTTCTCAAAGTTTTCTCCCAGGAGTTGATGGGCCGAAATTTGTTCCGGATTC
>SCUR01000508.1 GCA_004297235.1 Candidatus Manganitrophaceae bacterium
CGCGATCGATCGCTTCAACGCCCTGCGCGACAAACCTAAGAAATAATTGCGAAAGCGCTCAAAGAAGAGTAACATCGCGATGAATGACTCTCATCCCCCTCACCTTGATGGAATGCGACCAATGCCAGCGGCGATTTGACCCGATGGACGGCGGGATCTGCAGCAAATGTCGCCGTCTTCTCTGCAGCCGGCATCTGCATGGTTGGTTTCAGGGGTGGCGCGTTTTTAAGCGCGACGCGCCGCTCTGTGTGAATTGCCGGCGCGCACCGTCGCGCTAGAGGCGCCCAACATGCAGGCTCTTGAAACCTCCCGTCCTTTCTGATACCCTCCCCGACGATCAATTTCAGTTTTAAAAGTAAACATAAAAGAGGAATAGAAATTGAAAATAAGCAGGCCTATCACACATCTTTTTTTGGGTGTAGCGCTCCTTTTGGGTTTAATCTTGTTCCGGGAGTTCGGCTCAAAACGGGCGGTTAAAAAGACGGCCCCGTCCGGCGCGCCTCCGGTGGCCGTCTCCAAATCGACCGGCAACGATCCTTTTGCTCCGGAACAATTGGTTTCAGTGGGCGAGCGGGTCATCTTCGGAGGCCATGCGCCGAAATTCGAGCCGAATCAGGACCTGCCGGTCGGCCGGGGGCAGTGTCCCGCCTGTCATGTGATTCTGGAAGGACAGCGGCCGACCCGCTTTCCGAAATTAATCGGGGTACTGTCCCGTGCCGGCGAACGGATCCAAGAAGAACGCTACAAGAAAACCGCCCAAAAATATGCCGAAACGGGAGAGCCGAAGACCGGAATTCGCCCCCACGCGCGAACGGCCGGCGAATACTTGATTGAATCGATTTATTGTCCCAGCTGCTACGTGGTCGAAGGATTCGGTCTCCCGGAGACGGAGGACGCGGTCAGCATGATGCCGGTGATCGATCGTCCGGAAGTGGGGTTGAGCGACTACGAGATGGTGGCGATCATCGCCTACGTGCAGGCGGCCGAGGCGCAAGGGGATCTCTCGAAGGTCACGGCGCGGCAGGACTGGGAAAACTATTTCGGGAAAAAGCTAACGGCCGGCGACGCGATTGAAACAAAAGCCCCTTCCGCCCCCGCGATGCCCGACTTTTCAAAGGTCGGTCTTGCCCAGGAGACGCCGGAAGAGATCATCGAGAAGATGGCTTGCTTCGCCTGCCATACAATTCCAACGGTTCCGATCGCCCAGGTCGGAAAGATCGGCCCCGTGCTGACGCTCAAGACAACCGCGGCGAAGCGGATCGCGTCGCCCGAGTATCAGCGGGCCCTGAAGGAGGGGAAAGTCCGGGCGACCACGCCGAAACAATATGTCGTCGAGTCGATCGTCAACCCGGACGGGTTCATCGTTCCCGGTTTCGATAACGCCATGCCGAAGCATTTTAAGGAAAGGCTGACCTTCGCCGCCCTGGATCGACTGGCCGATTTTCTCCTCACCCTGGACGAAGAGGCGATGAAGAACCAGTTTCAATCTTCTCCCGCCGACACCGGCGGCGTGTCGAAAACCAGGGACTGAAAACAGCGCCGCATCGCGGTCTTGATTCATGCAGCCCTGGTTCATCGCCGCAGGCAGGGCCCTGCGTGGCCAGTTCGAGAACCGGGACTTAATCGGCAAAGCGGTTGATCAGAGGAGCGGAGGGATGCGGGCCTTACTTCAACGGGTCCTTGATGCGCAGGTCTCCGTCGGTGAGAAAGTCGTGGGCCGAATCGGCGCCGGCCTGGTGGTGCTTCTCGGTGTCGCGAGGGGAGATACCGAGCCGCAAGCCGTTCGTCTGGCGGAACGGCTGCTCGCCTACCGGATTTTTGAAGACGAAGACGGCCGGATGAACCGTTCGATTCAAGAGATCAAAGGCGCTTTTCTCGTCGTCTCGCAGTTCACGCTGGTGGCCGACGTCGCCAAGGGGACCCGCCCCGGCTTCTCCACCGCCGCCGAGCCGGCCCTGGCGGAATCGCTCTACCGCGCCTTCGTCGATCGTCTCGCCGCCTCCGGCCTGACGGTGGAAACCGGACGGTTCGGCGCCCATATGGTTGTCTCGCTGCAGAATGATGGACCGGTGACGTTCCTGCTGGAGAGCGAGCCGACCCTCTCCCCCCGCCTTAAGGGGTAAACGCCTCCACGGTGGCCAAGAAAGTCGGTGGACTCATCCCTCCGACGACATAGAGAACGCCATCGGCCACGCCGGCCGCAAAGGTATAACGCCCGGTCGACATCGGCGCCTCCGTTGTCCACGTATTGCTGATCGGATCATATTTCTCAACGGTCGTATAAGCCGTCCCTCCCGTGGTGCCGCCGAGGGCGTAGAGTTTTCCGTTCATCACTCCGGACGAAAGGTATTTACGCGCGGTCGCCATGGGGGCCTTCGCGCTCCAGGTGTCTGTCGCCGAGTCATAGGCGTCGACCGTCGCCAGATTGGTGGTCCCGCCGATATACCCTCCAACACTGTAGAGAATCCCGTCGATCACCTGAACGGTATGCCCGAAGCGGGGCACCGGCAAAGGGGCTTTCGTCGTCCAGCTGTCTGTAACCGGATTATAGACCTCCACTGTCGCCAGCGGTTGGCCGGTTCCGATCCCGTCTTCACCCCCCACTGCGTAAAGAAGCCCGTTGACCACGCCGACCGCAAGATGCAGACGCGCCGTCGGCATCGGCGTTTTAGTCGTCCACGTATCGGTGACCGGGTCGTACGCCTCGACGGTGGCGATCTTGTTTTGCGTTGAGGTTCTCCCTCCGACGGCATACAGAATCCCATCGATCACGCCGATCCCGAAATTACCCCGGGCCGTCGGCATCGGCGATTTCGTCGTCCAGCTGTTGGAGATCGGATTATACGCTTCAACCGTGGGAAGGTGGACGCAACACCCGCCGATCGCATACAGGGTGCCGTTGATCACGCCGACGGCATGATTGGCTCGCGGAGTCGGCATCGATTGCCTTGCGATCCAGCCGCTCGGATTCGGCGGGGCTTGCGGGGTGGCCGAAACGGGCGATGAAGAAACGCTCTCCCCGCTGTTATTCGACGCCGTGACGGCAAACCAATAGGTCGTTCCGTTGCTTAGGCCTGTCGATGTAAACGTGCAGCAAGAAACGCCGCCCTGCTTGATCGCCCCCGGAAGTCCCTCCGACCAGGTCGTCCAGGAAGACGCCGCCCCATACAGGGTGTAAGAAATGACATTCTCATCGGCGGGATTGGCGCTCCACGCGAGGGTGACCTGCTCACTTCCGGGCGTCGCTTCCAGTCCGCTCGGCGCGGCAGGCAAGACAGCAGACGCAAGAGAGCCGGCGGTAAACGTCCAAGAAAGAGGGGCCGCCATTGGATTTCCGGCAACGTCCCGGATGCCGGCCGTCAGGGTAGCCGTATAGCTCGTTGACGCCGCGAGCGGAGAGGAGGGGATCCAGCTTATCGTGCTCCCGGAGAGTGTGACCGTTCCATTCACGGCGTTGCCGTGGGTGGTCAGCATGAATGTGCCCGTGTGCACGGTGGAAGGATCAAGTGCTTCAGAGAAGGTCGCGCTGATCAGACTGTTGACGGAGACCCCGGTCGCATCTTCTTCCGGGCTCCGAGATAAAACAGCAGGGGCGACGGTGTCGACGGTGATACTATCGCTGACCGGCGCGCTCGCCAATCCATTGGCATTGGAAAATCGGATGTAGAGCCGCTTTTCCCCGTCTGAATCAAACGTCCAAGACGCCTCGCCCGACAGAGGCTGCCACGGCGCGTTCAGAAAGTCCGAACGCTCGCCGAGCTGCATCAGTGTCGCACTGGAAGAGGCCGTAACCGTGATGAAGACGGTGCGCGAGAGAGAGGTGATCCTTCCATCTTCGATCGAGAGGGTCCCGGTGGGGCCGGTGTCGAGGGACAAAACAACTGCATTGACCAACGTGGTTTCACCCGATTCAACGGGCACGCCGGTCTCGACCGCCGTCGAATATCCCGCTTTCTCGAAACGAACTTCAAAAAACCCTTCCGGCACATCCCGAATGAGGAAAATCCCGTTTGCATCCGTGCTTGCTTCGAGCGTGGTGCCAGGCACATAGGCGGCGATTCCGGCGTGATTGCTCTGTCCTTCCAGGGTGACTTTCCCCTGAATATAACCCGCTTCCTTCACCTCTAAATTGTTCAGGTCGGCCGGGTTCTCGTCTTCCACGTCCACCTCCCTGAGAACCCGATACGTCTTTCCATCCGATCCGGTCTTATCGCAGATCAGAATGTGAAGGCCCGCCGGAACGCCGATGATTCGAAACAATCCGTTCTCATCGGTCGTGGAGCCCAGATCGGTCAATTCGACCTTGCAGACCGCTCCGGAAACCCCGGAGGCTTGACCGGCAGACCCGCGTCTTGAGGATTCCTTCGAACCGGACTTCCCCATCTTAAGCAAGGTGCTGGACGAAGCAACCACGGTCCCCCGGATGACCCCTTTTTGTGTTTCCGGACCGACTTCCGGACGATTACTCGCACTGCCTCCACCCCCGCCGCCGCACGCAGATAATCCGCTGAACAGGAAAATAAGGACGTACAGGCGAACGCGTTGTTTCATTGATTTCATTATTTCCTCGAATAAATGTGATCGGTGGACAACAAATGGACGACGGCGCCGCGCCCGTTCTCCATCTTGATTTCTTACTTTAAACCTTAACAAGTTCTTCAAGTATATACCTGAGTGGTATTCAGTCAATCGGAATCTTACGACATCAGACAAATTCGTCCATTGAATGTTTCATCTGATAGGAAGCAAAAAATCGGACGAAGGGTTTATCCGGGAGAGGGGTGACGGAACCGCCGCTGAAGCGGACCGGCCGTACTATCAACCGTTCTATGCAATAGGTAGGAGCAGGCGCATTCGAAGCATGGGAATAACGCTGCTTGTGTAGATGAGGTGGGAGAGTGGCC
>SCUR01000052.1 GCA_004297235.1 Candidatus Manganitrophaceae bacterium
TTCGCCTTCCTTTTTTTCTTACGAAGGAAAGGGTCTCGCCCTCTTTGCGGCGGAGGGTCATCCCGATTCTCATCTGGTCGTTGTGATGGAGGAAGTTGTCTTCCGTTCGCTCGCGGATACCGAAGAGGGCTGCGGTCAGCGCCCTGAGCAGGGACGACTTGCCCGCCTCGTTCGGCCCGTAAATAATGTGGAAATCGTGCTCGAGCTTCTCAAACTCAAGAGATTCCTTTGAAAAGGGGCCATAGGCGATCAGATTAACCTTTTCAATCCTCATGGCAGGCTCGACGTATCGATCAGTTGTGGAATAAGGGTTCGCTCAACGTCGGTCAGGATCGACCTGATAAAAGCCGGATCATCGAGATCAATGGCCCCTTTACCCTCCCGAAGCTCCAGCGGCAGTTTTCTTTTGAACTCTTGTATCGTTTCAGACAGGTCGGATAGATCTTTTTCACTTCCCTGTATGGAGCGGATCAACCGGATCAACTCTCCGATCGGATCCTCTCGGCGTGCCAGCGCCTCCACGTCGACCTGCTGCGAAGTTTCAAAGAGAATTTTCTCGATCCAGATGTCCCCATTTCCGCAGTTGAGCGCGAGGGCTCGGACCTCTTCCTGGAGATGCTCGCGCCGGCGGGAGATCGCGGCATGCGCAGAACTCTGTCCGAAGAGGCGGACACGGACCGCGAGTGTTCTGCCTTCCGCATACTGGAGTTGCTCTTTGAGGCCCGATTGGATCCGCTCTACTAGTTCGTCCTGATTTGCCACTTCCGAGGCGTCGATTTCCAATGTCTCCCACCGGAGGACATCCTGGGCAAGATGTTCGACCCGCTCGATTTCACCGTCCTGAGCGGTGATCAGCGAACACCCTTTCGGGCCGGTTTCTTTGATGTGACGTCCCTGGAGGTTGCCTGGAAAGAGGATATACGTGTCACCGTCGACTCTCTCGCGCTGATGCACATGCCCGAGGGCCCAGTACCCATACTCCTTCGAGTGAAGGGTATCAATAGAGCAGGGGGCATAACGGGCATGGCCTTCGCGTCCGGTCAGCGCGGTGTGGAGGACGCCGATGTTAAACAGGCCCTTGATGCGGGTGGGATAAGCAAGTGCCAGGTCATCGGTGACGGCCGGATGGGAGAAGCTCTGACCATGAATCGCGATTCCTAGCTGATCATCAATGATGGTTTCCGGTTTCTTGTGGGAGAATAGATGAACGTTCTCCGGAAAAGGAAGTTTCCGGGTAATTTTGCTTTCGGCATCGTGATTACCTCGGACGATGAATGCGCGAATTCCGACCTCTCTTAGCCGATTCATCTGGCTGATGAAGAAAAGTCCGGAGTTGAAATCAGGCCAGTCCCCGTCGAAGAGGTCGCCTGCGATGATGATAAAATCCGCATTTTGGGCCAGGGCCAGGTCAATGACATTCTGGAAAGCCTTCCGGCTGGCCGCACGAATTTCGGAGACGGGAGCGCCTTCGTATTTCTCTAAGCCACGTAAGGGGCTGTCAAGATGGATGTCGGCGCAGTGGATGAATTTCATGGAAATGTCTCCAGATGTGCTGACAGTCGGGGGCTATTTCGTGCTGGAATATAAGGAAACAGAATAGTATTTTATGGATTAAAGATCAAGCA
>SCUR01000509.1 GCA_004297235.1 Candidatus Manganitrophaceae bacterium
TGCCACGATGCCACCGTGAACGTAAAGGACATTCACGTTTTTATACGTCTGCTCTAACGTTACGACGCAAGATATTTTTTGAGCAGCTCGCTCCCGACAATCCGGGGATCATCCGAGCCGAACTTTTTCGCATTTGTGAACGCTTCCTTCGCCTCGTCGTGTTTCCCCATTCCATCTAAGGCGACCCCCAAATTGAAATAGGGCTCGGGAAAGCTGGAAGAGAGTTGAATGGACTCTTTAAAAATCGGCGCGGCGACATCCCAATGGGACTGAAGAAGGTGGCTGACGCCCTCATTGTTCTTTTCGGCGGCCGCCTGATCGGGCCAGCCCGACGGGGAGCTGATATGCGGTATTTTTGAAACGGCCGCCTTGCCATAACAGGCGGTGAGCATGGACAATGCGATCAGAAACACGATCAACGATCCAATCTTCTTTAGATTCATGTCGTCTCCTTGTTTGATTGTAATCGAAGGAATGGCTTGTCGGTTTATCGTGACAGTCGTTTGCATTCAAGCATTATGCCTGTATCGATAGAACGCGGTCTGGTCAAAATTGCTCACTTTTGAGAAGGATCCTGCGGAGAGATGAACGGGAAAAGAATCGTGCCGTGAGATCCGTTTCTGATTTTATAGAGGGGGAGCTTCACCGCGGGGGGCAATGCCGGCCGAAGAGGAGGAAGGCGGGTACACTTCGATAAACCATTTCGGTTGCATCGCGTCGAAATCCGTTCTCCTGTTGCTTGAGAGATCTTTCGCAGGGTCGAGAACGGCCGGCGCGCCGCCCTCGCGAACAAAGACGACCCAATGCCAAAAGGGCCGGCCGTTCTCGATTTGATATTTGATCGCAAGAAGCGCCCTGTCCGGGAGCGCCGGCCAGGAAGCAAACGGGGTTTCTTTTTCCGATACCCGGACGCCATACACCCCGAGAAGACGCCGGACATAACGGGTGTCGGAATAAAGCCGGCTATCTTGGGCGAAAATGCCGAGGCTGTTCGCAAGGGCTTTGACCTCGGCGTAGCGCCGCTTCACCAGCGTCGCCACGCTGGCCAGGCCGCAACCGGTCGTCTCTTCTTGTAAAACAACCTCCATCCTTCCCCCTCCGCCGAGATATTATTCCGCTGCTTTTCGCTCCCACCGGAACTTGCGTTCGCTCTCTTTGATGGGAAGATCGTTGATGCTCGCTTCGCGCCTTCGCATCAGGCCGTTCTCGGCGAACTCCCACTGCTCATTTCCGTAAGAGCGGTACCAAAATCCGGCGTCGTCATGCCATTCGTACTCGAAGCGAACCGAGATTCTATTTTCAGTAAAGCTCCAGAGCTCTTTCTTGAGGCGGTAGTCGAGCTCCTTCGCCCACTTTCGTTTGAGAAACTCTCTGATTCTATCCCGGCCGCTGAAAAACTCGGCCCGATTCCGCCACTGCGAATCTTCCGTGTAAGCGAGCGCCACCCGCTCCGGATCACGCGTATTCCAGGCATCTTCGGCCGCCTGCACTTTTTTCTGTGCCGTCTCCAGAGTAAACGGCGGAACCGGGGGTCGTGTTTCCGTCATGTCGGGTCTCTCTCCTGGGTTGATTCTGACGAAGGGCGTCTGGCCTCAGGCATCCGTCGGTGATTGTTTTTGGGCCCTCACCCGCACGGTGGCATAATAAACAGCCAGAGACTGCCGGTCCTCTGCAAAATGGCCGTACCGCTCGATGTCCTCGGCGGTCGCTTCCCCGGTCGCTATATATTTTTCGCGCAGGTGGATCGCCGAGCGCTTCATCATGGCCGCGAGTCCGGAACCTCCCTGGACCGGGGAGGCCTCGTTTTCCACCGATATCGATCGGAGGCCGGCCTTCTGAAAGAGGGCGGGAAGCCTCGCGCCGAGCGTATGATCCATCCCTCGGCCGACAAACATTTTTTCAATGGCCCTGTTCACCCGGCCGACCGCTTCCCGGTCTTCCTGATTTCCGGCGATCACCTGCGCCGCCGAGAAATCCGGCTCCTCCACCACGATCCATCCGCCGGGCTTCAGGCCCTTGACCATTTTCTCGAACGCCTGTTTGTAACGCGGGAGGTGGATCAGCACGTATCGGGCATGCGCCACGTCAAACGTAGAATGTTCCAGCTCAATCGCACCGATATCCGCTTTTAGAATTTCCAGGTTCGGCGCATGGAGGTTCCGTAGGAAGCGGGTATCGGTATCCACCGCAATCACCCGGCCGGAGGGGCCGACCGATTCGCTCATCCATCGCGCAACCGAGCCTGCTCCGGGACCCACTTCCAAACAGCGCCATCCCGGCCCGAGGCCGGCGCCGGTCAGCTGCCGGCGCGTCGCGGGATCAAAAATCGCTTCAATGCTCCGAAGCCGCTCCCACTCTTCTGTCTCCCGCGAATCGTTGAAAATATACTCTTCCATCGGATACGAAAACGAATCCTTTCTCTACCTTCCTTGGCGGCCGAGCGTGCGCAGCTTGGCGAGCGACTTCTCGCGACCGGCGCTGCTCCCCTCCACCCTTCCAATGAAGGTCTCCCGGATCGGGCGGATACCGGAGAACCGCAGGACGCTCTGCTCCAAGCCTTTCACGCCATGCGCATGAAAATACCAGCGATAGAAGAAAGCGGGCATCCCCATCGTGACGACGATCCGGGCCGATTTTCCCTTCAGTAGTTTTTTCGGCATTTTGCCTTCTGGATAGGCCATTGCGAAGCCGGGCCGAAAGAGCTGCTCCAGAAAGCCCTTCAGAAACGCTGGCATCGTACCGAGCCAGAGGGGGAAAAAGATCACCAGGTGGTCGGCCCATCGAATCGCCTCTTGGGCTTCTCGAATCGCCTCCGGCGGGGCACCCCGCTCAAACTCCTCCTGGCTTCGCAACAGGGGGAAATCAAGCCTCGCTACATCGATCCGCTTGATCTCATGCCCGGCCTCATCCGCCTCTTCCGCATAGGCGTTCGCGAGGGCATGGCCGAAATGATTCCCCTGCGGATCGGGATGACCTTGGATGATCACGATGCGTTTTGCCATCTCGCTCTACACTGACCGATGCTTCAGCCTTCCCGACACCGGAGAAATCGATGCGAGCGTCCAGCCCCCAAGGGCGCTACTTCGGAAGCTTGGCCGCCAAAACATCGACCCTTTCGATCGCCGGCGGCTTCGCCAAAAGCTCGGGCGCCTTGGCCATCAGCGCCGCGGCGATCCGGCCGGAGAGATGCGCCTGCCGGCCTGCCTCGTCCGGGAAAGCATCGAAGATGCCAAACGTAGACGGCCACGAAGCGCAAACCAGGCGGCCGTCGCCGGCTCCTCCTGAACGATCGCCAGGCCGCCGCGCAGGAAATCCTCGACCTCTTTTTCTTTTCCCGGTTTTGCCTCCAGTCGAACAAACAGCGCCACTTTAACCATCTCTTCCCTCCTGATCATTCGCGCGGGTTCGGGTTCAGCGCATACGTCCCAACGATCGTCGCCTTGTCGAGGATG
>SCUR01000510.1 GCA_004297235.1 Candidatus Manganitrophaceae bacterium
GCACTCACGACGGCTTCTCTTCAACCCGCAATGAAACTCCCCTCTCTTCTCACTCCTCCTTTTCCTCCCAACACATTGTCTTCCTTCGCGGCTTCAGCTACAATGACCCAAACCTTTCGGAGGTCCCCTCATGAAGACCCTTCAAGATCTCAAGCCGCTCATCGAATACCTTCAGGAGATACAGCATCTTTCCAGCGCGATTTCGGTGCTTCATTGGGATCAGGAGACTTATATGCCGCCGGGGGCGGGGCGGGCGAGAGCGGAGCAGTTGTCGACGCTGGGGGGGATGGCGCATGAGAGGAGCGTCGGCCCGGAGATGGAGCGGCTTCTCTCGCAGTGGGTCGATCTGAAGAGCGGTCAGGTGAACGGCGAAGAGCGCGGGTGGGATGAGCCGTCGCGCGCCCTGTTAAGAGAGGTCTGGCGCGATTACCACAAGGCGACCAAGCTCCCCACCGAGTTCGTCCGGCGGTATGGGAAGGAGGCCTCGATCTCACAGCAGGTGTGGGTGGAGGCGCGGAAGAAGAGCGACTTCTCCCAATTCGCCCCCCATTTAAAGACGATGGTGGCCCTGAAGAAAGAAGAGATCGGCTATATCGGCTATAAAGACTCGCCCTATGACGCCTTGCTCGACGATTATGAGCCGGGGATGACCGTGGCTCAGCTGGTCCCTCTCTTCGAGGCGCTCAAGGCGGAGCTGGTCCCGCTGCTGGAGAAGATCGTCCAATCCCCGGTCCAGCCGAAGACCGATTTCCTTCACCGCTCCTATGCTCCCGAGAAACAGCTCGCCTTCGGCCAGAAGGTTTTGGAGGCGATGGGGTTCGATTTCAACAACGGCCGTCAGGATCTCTCGGCCCACCCCTTCACCACCTCTTTCCACACGACCGACGTCCGGATCACCACGCGGGTCGACGAGCGCGATCTCCTCTCCTCCCTCTTCAGCTCGATTCATGAGGGGGGGCATGCTCTTTATGACCAGGGGCTCAATCCCGATCTCTACGGCACCCCGCTTGGCGACGCGCGATCGCTGGGGGTGCATGAAAGCCAGTCCCGCCTTTGGGAGAACGGGATCGGCCGATCGAAACCGTTCTGGGGGTATTTCTATCCGATCCTTCAGAAAACCTTTCCGGAGGGATTGAAAGGGGTCGATCCGGAGAGCTTCTATGCCGCGGTCAATTTGGTCCGGCCGTCTCTGATCCGTGTGGAGGCCGATGAATTGACCTATAATCTCCACATCATGGTCCGTTTTGAGATCGAGCGGGCGTTGATCGAAGCGAATCTCCCGGTCGATGCGCTTCCGTCTCTGTGGAATGAAAAAATGCACCAATATCTCGGAATCGTCCCCGATTCCGACGCTCACGGCGTTCTTCAAGATGTGCATTGGTCGGGCGGGGCGATCGGCTATTTCCCCACCTACACCCTCGGAAACCTTTATGCGGTTCAGTTTCTCAACCAGGCCAAGAAGGAGATCCCCGGGCTGGAAGGGGAGATCGCCAAGGGGGATCTCCTGCCGTTGAAGAAGTGGCTCAATGAAAAGATCCACCGGTGGGGAAAACAGTACCCGACCGATGTTTTGGTCCGCCGGGTTACGGGAGAGCCGCTCAACCCGGCATACTTTGTCCGATACCTCAAGGAAAAGTTTACCCCCCTCTATTCCCTGTCCTAGCCCCCCTCTCATGATGCCGGGCAGGAGCCCTTCGATAACTTTTGAGGCTCTTGCATCGCAATTCACCTTTCCCCTATAATAATTTGGACCCGGTTTCATTCATTGATGAATAGAAATTCCTGCAAGATTTTATTGGCATCCTAGATAACCGGGTACGGATCACCCTTACCCAACCCTCGTCAACAGGCCGGATCTTTAAGGACAACAATGAACCGCCCTAACCGCAACGATTCTCTCTCGGTCCAGACCCTCGAGCAGGCCGTACCACACGATCACCTCTGTCTGATTTACGAGACCCCGCAGGAGCAGCTGGCCGCGGCGATCTCCTTTATCCGAATCGGTTTGGAGCGGGGCGAGCGGTGTATTTATATTCTGGATGAAAATGTTCCTGAGACGGTCACCGGCGCGATGCGGCGGGAAGGGATCGACGTCGACGCGGCGATTCAGTCGGGTGCATTGATCCTCTCCAATAAAGAAGAGAGCTATCTTAAAAAAGGTTATTTTGATCCCGATGAAATGATCGCCTTTTTAGAAGAGGCGATTCGGGACGCGGAAAAGGCCGGATTTTCCGCCCTTCGCGCCACCGGAGAGATGACCTGGGCCTTGGGAGGGGAGGCCGGTACGGAGCGTTTGATTGAATATGAGGCCAAGCTGAACCGATTTTTTCCGAAGAACAATCTGGTCGGGATCTGCCAATACAATCGAAAACGATTTCGCCCGGAGCTTCTCATCGATGTCATTCGGACCCATCCCAAGGTGATTTCCGGAGGGCTGGTCTGTCAGAATCTTCACTATGTCCCCCCGGCCGAATCTTCGGGAGAGAGCGGCCCGTCGCAACAGGTCGAGCGGCTCCTCGCCGATATCGTCGATCGAGAAAAGAGGGAAATCGCGCTTCGGGAAAGCAACGCGGCGCTGGCGTCGAAGAGCCTACTGCTGGAGCGGGAGACCGCCGAGCACCGGCGGGCAGACGAGCAGCTCGATCTCTACCGCCGGATCGTCGCCTCTGCAAATGATGCCATCGGCATTATCGATCCGACCGGCATTTATCTCCAGCAGAACGAATCGCACCGGCGCCTCATCGGCTATTCCGATGAAGCGCTGCAAGGCAAGACGCCGGCGATTCACCTCGGCGGGGAGGTATTCGGGCGGATCGCGGAGGGGCTGGCGAAAAACGGAAGCTACCGCGGCGAGCATGTCAGCCGGACCCGGTCGGGGGAGGAGGTTGATATCGAGCTGTCGGCCTTTACGATGCGGAACGCGGCGGGGGAGATCGTCTGTCATGTCGGCATCAAACGCGATGTCACCCGGCGAAAGGAGGCGGAAAAAGCGCTTCGTCTGAGTGAAGAGCGCTATGAACGGGCGGCGGTCGCCGGCCAGGTCGGGGTCTGGGACTGGGATATCGCGACGAATGCGCTTTACCTCTCGCCGAATCTCAAGGCGCTTCTCGGTTATGCCGATCGGGAGCTGGCGAACGATCTCGACGCCTGGTGTCGGCTGGTCCACCCCGACGACAAGGAGCGGGTGATCGCGGCGACCCGGGCCCATCTGCAGAATGTCACCCCGGTCTATGAGGTGGAGCTCCGCCGCCGGCATCGGGACGGCTCTTACCGCTGGTTCTTGACGAGGGGGACGGCGCTCCGTCGTGCCGACGGCACCCCTTACCGACTCACCGGATCGGACACCGACATCACCGAAAGAAAACGGTCGGAAGCAGCGCTGCAGCGGGCCCACATGGAGCTGGCGATCAAGATGGAGCAGCTCCAACGCCAGCTCGGAATCTCTCACCTTCTCCACCAGCTCTCCGGTCGGTTTACTCTCGGGGAGGGGGGGGATCTTTTCCTAAGCGAGGTGGTTAAACGGGTCGCCGAGCTGACGAAGGCGACCCGATGCGGGATCTCCCTCGTCGATCCCGATCAGAAAATGATTCGGCCTCACACCTTTTACGGTTTCGATGAAAAAACGATTCAAGGAATTGAGCTGCCGGTCGTCGTCGATGAAACCGATCCGGTCTATCGCCTTCTCTATCGCGGGGAGACTCTCATGCTCCACCCGATCTTGAGCGATCCCGGAATGGAGCGATATCGGCCGCTCGTCAAACGCCTCGGAGTTGAATCGATCCTGGCCATCCCGCTGCAGGTTCGCGGCGTTCCACTCGGCGCCCTCTATATCTGCGACAAAGAGAGGCAAACGCCGTTCACCCTGGAAGATACCCAGCTGATGCAGACGATCGCCAATCAGATCGCGTTGGCGATTGCAAACCAGCAGTATGCGGAGAACCTCGAAAAGATCAATCAGGAGTTGCAGCGCAAAAAAATCGAGGCGGAAGAGGCGAGCCGGCTCAAATCCCACTTTCTTTCAAACGTCTCGCACGAGCTGCGGACCCCGCTGAACGCCATTTTCGGCTACACGCACCTTTTGATGAATGAGGCGTATGGGGCGGTGGGAGAGGAGCAGAAGACGCCTCTCGACGGCATCCGGCGCAACGCGACCGATCTCTCCCGGCTCATTAACGATGTGCTCGATCTGGCGAAGATCGAAGCGGGGAAGATGTCGATCCACCTCTCTGAGGTGGACCTGGGGGCGCTGATCGAGGAGGCCATCGTCGGGATTCGTCCGCTCTCCGAGAAGAAAGGGCTTCCCATCCGGGCGATAGTCGCGCCCGACCTCCCGTCCATCGAAAGCGATCCTGGAAAGATCAAACAGATTTTGGTGAATCTGCTCTCGAATGCCGTGAAGTTTACCTCCGAAGGGGAGATCACCCTTCACGCGCGGAGGCAGACCGCCCGTCACGGCGTCGAGTTGGTTGTTCAAGACACCGGAATCGGCATCCGCTCGGAAGATCTGCCGAGGATATTCGAAGCATTCGATCAGATCGACGGGGGCGACACGCGTGAGTTCGGAGGGGTGGGGCTGGGGTTGACGATTGTGAAGGAGCTCCTCCATTTTTTGGCGGGAGAGATCCGGGTAGAGAGCGAGTACGGGAAGGGATCGGTCTTTACCGTTCTGCTGCCGATTCGAAGTCAGCCGGAAAAGGGCTTTCTTCGCGATTCGTGAGGGCTCGGTAATTTTTGGAGAGTAATGGAACATGGGAACGCGTCCGGATATAAAACGGCTCCAGTCCAGGCTGGACAGCTATCGCCTCTTGGTTGAAGAGGCGAAGGATTACGCCATCTTCCTTCTCGATCTGGAAGGAAACGTGACCAGCTGGAACCTGGGGGCGGAGCGGATTAAAGGGTATCGGCCACAGGAAATTATCGGGAAGCACTTCTCGACCTTTTACACCGAGGAGGATCGAAAGGCGGGAAGACCCGAGCGTAACCTCCAGCACGCTTTCAAAGAGGGGCGGTTTGAGGATGAGGGGTGGCGCATTCGCAAGGACGGCTCGCCCTTCTGGGCCGATGTGGTGATCACCCGAATTGAAGATGAACAAGGAAATCTCATCGGCTTCTCTAAAATTACGCGCGACCTGACCGAGCGAAAGAGGGCGGAAGACGAGATCAGAAAATTAAAAGAGGATCTGGAGCATCGGGTGGAGGAGCGGACGGCGGAGCTCAAGGAAGCCAATAAGATTCTCAAGCAGCGGACCGCGGAGGCGGAAGCGGCTGACCGGCTCAAATCGCAGTTCGTCTCCAATGTCTCCCATGAACTGCGAACACCGATCAACGCGATTATCGGCTACGCCGATCTTCTGAAAAGCGAAGTGTACGGGCCGGTGGCCGGAGAGCAGCGGGAAGCGTTGGAGGGGATTGAGCGCAATGCGGGTGATCTCGCCCGGCTGGTGAACGATATGCTCGATCTGGCGAAGATTGTCTCGGGGAAGATGTCGCTGGAGCGCACGCAGGTGAATCTCGGCGCGCTGATCGAGGCGGTTGCGGCCGACCTTCGTCCCTTTTCCGAGAAGAAAGGTTTCCCGATCCGGTGTGTCTTCGAGCGGGAGCTCCCCCGGATCGAAAGCGATGCGAGCAAGATCAAGCAGATTTTAGTGAATCTGCTCTCCAACGCCGTCAAGTTTACCGACCGGGGAGAGATTACGGTCCGTGCTCGGAAGCGCGGCGATCGGGACGGCGTCGAGGTCGTCGTTCAAGACACCGGAATCGGCATTCGGCCCGAGGAGCTCCCGAAGATTTTTGACCCTTTTCATCAGGTGGACGGCGCCTCCACCCGCGAATACGGCGGCGTGGGGTTGGGGTTGGCGATCGTGAAAGAGCTGCTGCAGCTCTTGGACGGCGAGATTCGGGTCGAAAGCACCTATGGCAAGGGATCGGCTTTCACCTTTCTGCTGCCGATGCGGGGGCAACCCGACTCCACGACTCCGTCGTAATGTTCGGATCCTCCGGAGTAATGAAATCGTTAACCTTTAACTTTGAAAGTTCGACACGGATGTCCTCCTTTTCACCGGCGCCTTACGGTATCGCCGTCTTATCCAGCCTGCTCGCCACCCTCGTCAAACTTTTTTTGGATCCTTTCATCGGGGAGCCGACCCCCTTCCTCCTTTTTTCCATCCCGGTCATCGCCAGCGCTTATTACGGCGGGGTGGGGCCCGGGCTTCTGGCGACCGGTTTCTGCACGCTGGCGACGTGGTATCTCTTCCTTCCCCCCTCTTTCTCTTTTGCGCTCGAACGGCCGGGCATGATTATTCAGCTGATCCTCTTTGTGCTTGAAGGAGGGGCCGTCAGCTTCATCAGCGGCAGGCTCCGAAGGGCAAAGCGGAATGAATCGGAGATTCTGGAGAAATCCCGTCAGCAGGAGGCGCTTCGCGAGAGCGAGGAGCGCTTCCGGCTCCTGGTGAACGGGGTGAGAGATTATGCCATCTTCCTGCTCGATCCTCAGGGGAAGATCACCAGTTGGAATGAAGGGGCCGAGCGGATCAAAGGGTATCGAATCGATGAAATCATCGGGAAACATTTTTCCCTGTTTTACACCGAAGAAGATCTGGCGCTGGACAAGCCGGGAGAGGAATTGAGAAAAGCGGCGAAAGAAGGGAGGGTGGAGGAGGAGGGATGGCGCATCCGGAAAGACGGCTCCCGGTTCTGGGCCGATGTGGTCGTGACCCGGATTCAAAACGAGCAGGGAAGTCTGATCGGCTTCTCCAAAGTAACGCGCGATCTGACCGAGCGAAAAAAGGCCGAGGACGAAATTAGAAAGCTCAACGAGGACCTGGAGCGCCGGGTGGCGGAGCGGACGGCGGCGCTGATGGAGGCGAACGAGATCCTCGAACAGAGAACGCGGGAGGCGGAAGAGGCCAATCGGCTCAAATCGCAATTTGTTTCCAACATCTCCCATGAGCTGCGAACCCCGCTCAACGCCATCATCGGATACACCTATCTTCTCAAAGACGGGGTCTGCGGGGAGATCGGGCAGGAGCAGCATACCGCCCTGGATGGGATTGAGCGGAACGCGGACGATCTGATCCGGCTGATTACCGATGTGCTCGATCTGGCGAAGATCGAGGCGGGCAAGCTGTCGGTCGAGCTGGAGCAGGTCGATCTCGGCCGACTGATCGGAGAGCTGGTCGAGGGCATGGGTCGATTGATGATCGAAAAACCGATTCAGGTCGAATCCAAACTCCCCTCTCGTCTTCCCCCGATCGAATCGGATGCGATCCGGATCAAGCAGATTCTCATCAATCTTCTGTCGAACGCGATCAAATTCACACACGAGGGGAAGATCACGATCGAGGCGAAGGCCATCCCCGAGAAGGGCGGGGTTGAAGTATCGGTTCAGGACACGGGGATCGGCATCCGCCCGGAGGATCTCGGAAAAATTTTCAACAAGTTCCACCAAGCCGACGGCCAATCGACCCGCGAGTTCGGAGGGGTCGGGTTGGGGTTGGCCATCGTCAAGGATCTGCTCCATGTATTAAGCGGAGAGATTCGCGTGAAAAGCGAGGTGGGTCGAGGATCCACTTTCACGATCTTTTTGCCGACCCATCCCCACCGGTAGCAGGCCGGGCCGTCCTCGCTTCGGGGCGGCTGAAGTCCTTCTTCTTATCGATTTTCCCCATCCGCATGCTTGTAAAAGAGCGCTCCCTTTAGTAGAATAAACGCGTTTGCCTGATCGGAGTTTTCATGTCTTTGCTCACCACGCCGGCAATCGTCCTCGGGAGCATCAAGCTCGGCGAGGCCGATAAGCTGGTGACATTTTTTACCGCCAAAAAAGGGAAGCTCAAGGGGGTGGCGAAGGGGGCCCGGCGGGTGAAGAGCCGCTTTGGGGCCGCGCTGGAGCCGTTTACCCACTGCAATCTGGTTGTCTTCGAGAAACCGGGCGACAAGCTGGCCCGGATCAACCAATCCGACATCGTCCATTCCTTCCAGAAGCTGCGGGAGGGCTGGGGGGAGATCCATCTTGCCTCCCACATGGCTCATCTGGTGCAACGGATGACCCCGGAGGAGGAGCCGAATCCGTCGATCTACCGCCTTTTGCTGGAAGGGCTCACCTTTCTGGAGAATGGGGCCGACCAAAAGCTCTCGACGATCCTCTTCGTCATCCGCCTCATCGCCTACAGCGGCTATCAGCCGCGGTGGGATCAATGCTTGAAATGCCGCGCGTTGCTGAACCAGCCGAGGGTTTATTTTTCCTCCGGCCAGGGGGGAACGGTCTGTCCGAAGTGCGCCGAGGGGATGGAGCGGGTCGCGACGATCTCTCAGGGGACGCTCGCCTTTCTCCGGGGCTCTCAGAAGATGGATTACAGCGCCGCTCATCGAATTAAACTCTCCTCCGCCATGAAGAGCGAGATCGAGATCCTCTTCGGGGATCACATTACCTACATCACCGGATCGGCGCCCAAAAAGTTCATTCCCGAACTGGCGAGTACCTGAGAGTGCGGATTTAAAAACAGAGCCGCCTCCGTTTCATTCCGAAATCTGCATCCTCCATCCGAAATTTCTCTAAAATGCCCCGTTTTGCTTGACATTCTCAGCCCCCTTTTGTTACCTTGAGAAGCGACAAACACCCGTCCAACGACGATGAAGGGTTCTCTTGAAAGCCGCCGCTCCTCAAAAAAAAACTGTGAAGCCCGCTCTCCGGAAGCCGTTGACCTTCCAAGAGCTTTTTTTATCCCTCCATCGCTATTGGGCCGAACAGGGCTGCTTGATTGTTCAGTCGTACGATAACGAGGTCGGCGCCGGGACCTTTCATCCGGCCACCTTTCTTCGAGCCCTCGGCCCGGAGCCGTGGAACGCCGCTTACGTCCAGGCCTCCCGCCGTCCCACCGACGGCCGCTACGGCGAAAACCCCAATCGCCTCCAACATTATTATCAGTATCAGGTCATCCTCAAGCCGGCGCCTGCGAACATCCAAGATCTCTATCTAAAGAGTCTTTCCTCGTTCGGCATCCGGATGGAGGAGCACGACATCCGCTTTGTCCAGGACGACTGGGAGTCGCCGACGCTCGGCGCCTGGGGGCTTGGCTGGGAAGTGCGGCTCGACGGCATGGAGATCACCCAGTTCACCTATTTCCAGGAGATCGGCGGGATCGCGCTCGATCCGGTCTCGGTCGAAATCACCTACGGCCTGGAGCGGGTGGCGATGTATCTTCAGCAGGTCGACAATGTCTACGACCTGGCCTGGAACGACTCCGTTAAGTACGGAGAGGTTCATCACGAGGGGGAGGTTCAATTCTCCCGGTTTAACTTCGAAGAGGCGAATATCGATCATCTGAAGCAGGCCTTTCACCGCGCCGAGGAGGAGTCCCGCGCGCTGATTGCGAAAGGCTTGGTCCTTCCCGCCTACGATTATTGCATCAAGAGCTCCCATCTCTTCAACCTCCTCGACGCCCGCGGGGCGATCTCGGTGACCGAGCGGACGAGCTACATCGCGAGGGTCCGCGGACTGGCCCGTCTCTGCGCCGAGGGATACCTGAAGCAGCGGCAAGAGGCCGGATTTCCCCTCCTAAAGGACAAGAAAAATGCCTCGTAGCACTTCCAAAAAAGGAACCGGCGCCGGGGCGACAAAAAAAGGGAGAACGACCACCGCGAAGCCGAAGGGAAAATCTTCGGAGGAGCTGCTGGTCGAAATCGGGGTTGAAGAGATCCCTTCCAATATCATGGCCGCTGCCCTTCAGCAGCTTCGGGAGGAGACCGCGGCGCGATTGGCCCCGCTTGGGATTCCTTTCGATCCTCCCCAGGTGTATGGAACCCCGCGGCGTCTGATCCTCTATCTCCCGCAACTGGCCCCCCAACAAGAGACGAGAATCGAGACGATCTCCGGACCGGCAAAAAAGGTCGGGTTCGATCCGCAAGGGAATCCCACCTCCGCGGCGATCGGCTTTGCAAAATCGCAGGGAGTGGCCGTCTCCGAGCTCAAAATCCGGCAGACCGAGAAGGGGGAATACCTCTTCGTCGAGCGAGAGGTGCGGGGGGAGGCGACCGTGGTCCTGCTTAAAAAAATCCTTCCTGAAATTTTCTCCTCGCTCGATTTTCCCCGGTCGATGCGCTGGAACGGGGAAGGGGTTGCCTTCGTCCGACCGATCCGCTGGATCGTGGCGCTTTATGGCGGAGAGGTCGTTCCGTTCTCCTACGCGGGGGTGAAGGCCGATCGGATTTCCTACGGCCACCGGATTCTCTCCCCGGGGCCGTTTCGGGTGGCCGGCTTTTCCGACTACCGGAAGAAAATTCGCAAGGCGTCTGTCGTGATCGACCCCAAAGAACGATATGATCTGATTGTCCAAGAGATGGCCCGCCTCGCCGCCGAGAAAAAAGGTCGGATTGAGGAGGACGAAACGCTCGTTTGGCAGGCGGCGTTTATGGTAGAATATCCGAAAGCGGTCTGCGGTTCTTTCGATCTTTCCTTCTTAGAGGTTCCCAAAGAAGTGATCATCGCGCCGATGAAAGAGCACCAGGGCTACTTTCCCCTCGAAGCTTCCGACGGCAAGCTCCTTCCAAACTTCATTACCATCGTGAATAACCCGTCTCCAAAATCTGAAACAATCCGAAAAGGGAATGAGCGGGTATTGCGCGCTCGCCTGGTCGATGCGAAATTTTATTTTGAGAAAGACAGAAAGAGCTCATTAAGAAATAAAGTCGAGGGGCTCACGAGAGTTACCTTCCAAGAAAAACTAGGCACATTGTATGAGAAGACGCAGAGACTGATTCATCTTTCTGGTTTTATAGCAAAACAGGTCGACGTTCCCGGAGAAGATGCTGTTCAGGAGGCGGCCATGCTTTGTAAGGCGGACCTCGTCGCCGGCGTCGTTCGTGAATTTCCGTCGCTTCAAGGAACGATGGGGAAGATCTATGCCGAGATGGATGGACGGGATCGCGCCGTCGCCGCGGCGATCGAGGAGCATTACCTTCCCCGCTACTCCGGCGGGGCCCTTCCCCGGACGCCGATCGGCCAGGTTCTGGCGGTCGCCGACAAGCTCGATACCATCGTCGGCTGCTTCGGCGTCGGCCTGATCCCAAGCGGCTCGGAAGATCCCTACGCCTTGCGGCGTCAGGGGCTCGGCATTATTCAAATTTTGGTCGGCGACGGCTCGCCGCTCCGACCCCTCTCTCTTCAGGCCGCCATTTCGGAGTCGATCCGTCTCTATGAGGATCAGCGGAAGTTTTCGGCCGGACGGGTGGCGGAGGAGGTCAACACCTTCCTCAAGCAACGGGTCGCCTCTTACCTCCAATCCGAAGGGGTTCGCTACGATCTGATCGACGCGGTCCTTGCCCGAAAGCTCGACCGCCCCCATGTCATGGTCGATTTCGCGAGGGCGCTGGTCCGCTTCTCGACGCAGCCGCTTTTCGGACCGCTGATGATCAGCTTCAAGCGGGCCATCCGGATTCTTCCCAAAGGCTTTTCGGGTGAGGTTAACGTTCCCCTTCTAAAAGAAAATGTGGAGAAGGAGCTGCACGAAGCGATCCATACGGTCAATGAAGGAATCGGCGATTATTGGACAAAGGGCCGGTACGAGCAGATCTTGGAGATGCTCGCCACCTTATACGTTCCGCTGAACCGGTTTTTCGAAGGGGTGATGGTGATGGACCCCAATGAGGAGATCCGGGAGAACCGGCTGAGCCTCCTCTCCTGGGTCCGGACCCTCTTCAATGAGTTCGGCGATTTCTCGAAAATTGTGGAAGGAGAACCCATTACCAAACCGGAGCAGAAATGAGCTCTTGGACAGGGACGGTCTTTCGCCTTGCGGCCTTTCTCATGTTGGGGGCCGCGGTCGCCTCTGCGGTTTTTATGTTCGGTCCGAAAGAGGCCGCCGGCGGCGGGCTTCATACCGATGTCTCGACCATCAGCGGCGATGTGATTTTTATCGGAACCCCTCCCGGACCGATCGTCATCGAGGTCTATGAACGGCCTCAATTTTCGCCGCGGCCGGTCTCTTCCGCGAGGGTCGATCAATCGGGCCCCTACCAGGTTCAAGTCCGTCCCGGCGCCTACTATTTGAGAGCCTTTGTCGACAGCAACCGCAACCGGCAATGGGATTCGAATGAGCCGGTCGGCGTTTATTCCGCGGAACAGGCGCTGGTCATTGTGCCGCTTGCCTCTAAGAATGGAATCAATATCCTTATCCCGCTTCCAAAGGGATCCATTGAGAAACAACAGAGAGATCACTAAATCGCAAACGAGATTGGTTACGGAAGTTATTCACGGAGGAAGTTGATGGCGACGAAGAAAAAATATGTCTACTACTTCGGCGACGGCCGAGCGGATGGACGGGCGGACATGAAGGATCTCCTCGGGGGGAAGGGCGCCGGCCTGGCGGAGATGACCCGGCTCGGGATCCCGGTGCCGGCCGGATTCACCATTACCACCGAGGCCTGTATCGAATTCTTCAACAACAAAAAAACCTATCCGAAGGGGATGTGGGAAGAGGCGCTGGCGGCGCTGAAGCGGGTGGAGAAATCGATGGGCGCCCGATTCGGCGATCCGTCGAGTCCGCTGTTGGTCTCCGTTCGGTCGGGAGCCAAGGCGTCGATGCCGGGAATGATGGACACGGTGTTGAATCTCGG
>SCUR01000511.1 GCA_004297235.1 Candidatus Manganitrophaceae bacterium
GCAAAGCACATCAGCACTTCAATCAAAAACCATTCGTTTGTCGGAAAGGAGAAAAAACGCGATGTCAGGATGACGATGAGCATCGGCTGCTCGATCTTTCCCCACGACGGGAGAGAGAAGGACGAGCTGATTCATCGCGCCGACCTGGCCCTCTATCACGCCAAAGAGGCCGGGCGCGATCAGGTCATCTTATTCTCGCAGCTCAAAAACAAATTATCACAACCTAAGGAGGAACAAAATGTCTTCTAAAACCAGCATGAAGCGGTTTTGGCACTTCATCATCCTATTTGTTTTGATCGGAACCGGGTTTGGATGCGGAAGTGGTGGGGGGGGAGGCAACAGCGGCAAAGGAGGAGGACCGGATACGGCCCCGCCTCACTTTCAAGGTCTGAGCAAAGCGGAAGCCGATCCGAGTGGAAACGGTAATATCATGTTGACTGCACCGGAGGCGACCGACGATCAAACAGGGGGTCCCGAGATGACTTATCTCATCTATGTGGCCGAGACGCCCGAAGGAATCCAGCGGAACGGAACGACCCCCCATACTTTCCCGGGGGCCGGCGCTTGCGACGGCGGACAGTGTACCTTTACCCTCACCGGTCTCAAGAATGACGGGTCCACGACCTACTACTTCGGCAGCAACGCGAAGGATGCCGCCGGAAACCTCGACCAAGATGCCCATCCGAACGAAGCGGCCCTGAAGGTCACCCCGGTGTCCGTGACGCCCCAACCGATCGGCGGCGGCAACGGCGGGGGCGGCGGCGGGGACGGCAGCATCATCGCCTCATCGAGTCTGAACGCCAACGGCGCCATGCATGCCGTCCATCCCTCGCTCTCCATCGTCGGCGATCAACGTTATGTAACCTGGGAGGAGTGTACACCCGCCCCCAGCGCAACGCCCGATCCGGCCGATCCGACCAAACGGATCAGCACCCCCGGCTGGGCGAACTACCATCCTTGTAATCAGGATACCCCCGCGCAGATCTATGTCCGCAAAGGGACCGCTTGGGACCTGGTCACCGATTCGACCCTGGGGGGACGGACCGATCTGAGCCGGGATCCTTCGCATCATAATCACAACCCGACGCTGGTTTTCGATGGGACCCAACTTTATACCGCGTGGAAGGAGCGGACCAGCCCGACGAGCCATCTCTTCGTATTCAAGTTCGACGGCGCCGTTTGGAGCAACACCGGCTTCCCCGATACGGCAAGCGACGATCGGCCGGCGCTGACGCGGCATTCCGTCCTCGGAAACGCCTTGGGAATGGCGTACGAACGTTCCCCCGGCAGCAACAAGCAGCTGTTCTTCCGGCAGTATGACGGCACTTGGCAGTCGAACATCGGTCCGCTGAACAAAAATTCGGCCCTTTCGGCCGAGGCCCCCGTCTTCTCGAAGAAGGGGGATCAGTTGTATGTGACCTGGAAAGAGCAGACCGCCGCCGGATCGACCCCGAATATCTTTGTGAAGCGATGGAACGTGACCGGCTCCAATTGGGAAGAGGTCGGCGCCGGCGGGCCGTTGAACCGCGACCCGTCTCGGGAAGCGCGCTTCCCGAGCATCGACCTTCTCGGAAATGTCCCGTACGTCGCCTGGCACGAATGCTTCGATTCGGGCTGCGGCCGGGAACATATCTTCGTGAAGCACTTCGACGGCAGTCAGTGGATTCAGGATAAAGACACCGGGATCTGCGGCGACGGACCGACCGCTGACCCTACCTGCGGCAGTCTGAATGTCAACAGCCGCTTCGCGGAGACCCCTTCTTTGGTCGTTCACAACGACAAGGTCTATGTCGCCTGGTCTGAGCGGGATTTTGTCACAAACAAATTCGCCGTTCATCTCAAGCGTCTCGACGGGGACAAGTGGTTTGAAATCACCCTGCCGGCCGGCCTCTTTGTGAACAACGCGCACTCCCCGATTCTTTATTCAAACGGCGGACTCCACATCGCCTGGGTCGAGGAAAACGCGGAAGGCGTGCTGCAGCTCATTGTCGCCAAAATCGGATAGTTCGGCTCCAACCCGGTGCCGGACCTCGAAAGAGGTCCGGCACCGCTATTTTGTCCCCTCTCTCTCCGATCATGTAGGCGATCAAACGTTCACGAGGAAAACGTCGGAACGGACAGCGATCGGCTAGGCCGGAATAGTCCGAAAGACCCATCCAAATCAGATCCTACAATAGGTCCTTTTATCTATTGAACATCCTCCGCGACCCAAGCTAAGATACCACTAATCCTTTGACAAAAAACAAAAAACATGAAACAATAGCCCCTCGCTAAATGAGGAGCGACGGCTATTGATTTAGGCTGGTTATTTGAATGATTGCAACCCCGCCCATCAACTATATTCCCATTTTTATCTTCCTGTTGGCCTCCGTTGCCTTCGGGGTCGGAACGCTGGTCATCAGCTACTTTGTCCAGCCGCGGATCTACAATCGGGAGAAGCTGACGACCTATGAATGCGGCAGCGAGCCGATCTCCGACGCCCGGATGCCCTTCCCGGTCCGCTACTATATCATTGCGATGCTCTTCGTCATCTTCGACATCGAGGTCGCTTTTCTCTATCCTTGGGCGGTGGTCTTCAACAAGATCGGACTTTTCGGACTGATTGAAATGGTCATTTTCATCGCCCTTTTCGTCGTCGGCTATGCCTATGCCTGGAAAAAAGGAGGGCTGGAGTGGGATTAACCGGAAAGTTTGAGGCGAATTTCATCACGACCACGCTCGATCAGGCGGTGAACTGGGCGCGCAAGGGCTCTCTCTGGCCGATGACCTTCGGACTCGCCTGCTGCGCAATTGAAATGATCGCCGCCGTCGCCTCCCGGTACGACATCGACCGCTTCGGCGCCGGCGTCTTCCGCGGCTCGCCGCGACAGTCGGATCTGATGATCGTCGCGGGAACGGTCTGCCGGCGGATGGCCCCGGTGATCCGGAAGGTCTACGATCAAATGCCGGAGCCGAAATATGTGATTTCGATGGGCTCCTGCGCCACGTCGGGGAACATCTACAACAGCTACAGCGTGGTGCAAGGGGTCGATCGCTTCGTCCCGGTCGATATCTACGTCCCGGGCTGCCCGCCGACGCCGGAGGCGCTGTTGGAAGGGATTTTGCGGCTCCAGGATCAGATCATGAAAAAGAAGGTCTTCACGAAATGAAGATTCCGGCGGGGATGGAGGATGGGGGGAGCCACCCGGTCGCGGAGAAGGTCCGAGAGCGTTTCCCCTCCGCTTTCATCGGCGCCACCCTTTTTCGAGGAGACCTTTCGATTCATCTAAAGAAAGAAGCGCTGTTCGAAGCGGCCCGTCTTCTTCGAGACGATCCCGCGCTCGATTTCGACTACCCGGTCCATGTCGCCTCCGTCGATGACATGGGCGCGCCGGAGCGGTTCGAGGTCATCTACGATTTCTTCTCCATTCGGAAGAAGCACCAGGTCCGGCTGAAAACTCGGCTCTCGGAAGACGACTGCACGGTCGACTCGTTGACCCCCCTCTGGGAAGGGCTCAATTTCATGGAGCGGGAGGTCTACGACATGATGGGGATCAAGTTCAACAACCATCCCGATCTTCGCCGGATCCTCCTTCCGGATGAATATGATGAAGGCTACCCCCTTCGGAAAAACTTTCCGATCGAAGGGCGCGGCTGGCGCGACACCTTTGAATTTTTAGAGTCGTGATGTGATGGATGTAAAAGAGACGACACCGACCACCGAGCAGAAGCCCTCGCTTCCCCTCCTGAGGACGGAAGAGCTCCTCCTCAACCTGGGGCCGCAGCATCCCTCGACGCACGGGGTGTTGAAGGTGGTCCTCACGCTCGAAGGGGAAAAGGTGATCAAGTCCGATCCGGTGCTCGGCTACCTTCACCGCGGCGTGGAGAAGCTCGCCGAGACAATCACCTACAACCAGTTCATCCCCCACACCGACCGGCTCGATTACGTCTGCGCGATGTACAACAACTTCGCCTACGTCCGGGCGGTCGAGAAACTTTTAGGGATCACGATTCCGGAGCGGTCGGAGTATCTTCGGACGATCGTCGCCGAGGTGCAGCGGATCATCGGCCATCTCTTCTGGCTCGGCACGCAGGCGCTCGATATCGGCGCGATGACCGTCTTCTTCTACACCTTCCGGGAACGGGAGACCCTGCTCGATATTTTCGATGAGCTCTGCGGCGCCCGACTGACGACGAGCTGGTACCGGGTCGGCGGGGTCGAGCGCGATTTTACGCCGAAGATTATCGACGATCTCTACAAGTTCGTCGCCGACTTTCCGTCGAAGATCGTCGAGTACGACACGCTGTTGGTCAATAACCGGATCTGGCTCGCCCGGACCAAGGGAATCGCGGTGATCTCGGGGGAAGATGCAGTCCGCTACGGCCTCTCCGGATCGACGCTGCGCGGCTCCGGGGTCGACTACGACATCCGAAAGGTCGCGCCGTACGGCGCGTACGACAAGGTGCAGTGGACCGTTCCCCTCGGAAGAAACGGCGATACCTACGATCGTTACTGGGTTCGGATGATGGAGCTGCACGAGAGCAACAAGATCATCAAACAATGCCTCGATCAGCTCCCGCAAGGCGATTATAAAGCGTACGTTCCCCAGGTCGTCGCCCCCCCGAAAGAGCGGGTCTTCACCGACATGGAGAGCATGATCTATCAATTCAAGCTTTACAGCAAAGGGTTCAACGCCCCTCCCGGCGACATCTACTGCGGCACCGAGGCGCACAAAGGGGAGCTCGGCTTCTACATCGTAAGCAGAGGCGACAGCAAACCATACCGGCTGAAGATCCGGGCCCCGTCTTTCATTCACATGGGAGCGTTCGACTACATGGCGAAGGGTTACATGATCGCCGACGTGATTACGATTTTTGGAACCTACGACATCGTGATGGGAGAGTGCGACAGATAGACCGAATGCGGAGTGCGGACAAGCGGCCGCTCCTTTCCTGGGCCGATTCGGATTGCGGAGTTTTGAGATAAAAGATGAGCGAAGAGACGAAAACGCCACCCCCTAAGATTGAAATCCCGACCGCCCCGGAACCGGAAGCGGCGCCGGCGAAGAAGATGCTCGACGTGACGATCGACGGAAAAAAGATTTCCGTCCCCGAGGGCTCCCTGCTGCTCGATACGATGCGGGGAATGGGGATGGAAATTCCGGCGATGTGTTATCACTACACCTTCTCCTCGTTCGGCTCCTGCGGCGTCTGCCTCGTCGAGGTGGAAGGAAAGAACAACAACGTCCGCTCCTGCACCGCCAAAATCACCAACGGGATGGTGGTGAAGACCACCACCGAGAAAATCGTCGACGCCCGGAAAAAGGCGATCGAAAAACATCTGGTCGTCCACCCGCTCGACTGCCCCGTTTGTGACGCCGACGGCAAGTGCGAATTGCAGGACATGACCTACGACCTCGGCGTCTACGACATCAAAAAAGGGGTCCGGAAAGAGATCCCGGAAGACACCCGGAGCCCGGTGCTCGATTTCAACATGAACCGCTGCATCCTCTGCGGGCAGTGCATCAACGTCTGCAAAGAGGTCCAGCTGGTCGACGCCCTCTGCTTCTATAAAAAAGACGGCAAGACCCACGTCGGCGCACATGAAGGGGTTCCCCTCTACTGCGAATTCTGCGGCGACTGTCTCGCGGTCTGCCCGGTCGGCGCCATCGTCAGCCGCTTCTCCAAGTATTCCTTCAAGCCGTGGCAGCTGAAGAAAACGGTCACCACCTGCGGCTACTGCTCCGACGGCTGCACGCTCCACCTGGAGAGCGAGGCGCAGAAGGTCGTCCGGGTTACTTCCAAGCTGTCGTACCTGAACAAGTTCGGCAAAGAGACGGAGCCGGGGGACGATCACGGCGGGACCTGCGTCCGGGGCCGGTTCGGATTCCAGTACAACCAGGACGAGTCGCGCCTCTCGCGGCCGTTGATGAAGGTCGACGGCCGGTGGACCGAAATCCCCTGGTTCAAAGCGACGGCCGTGATCGGCAAGCGTCTGATGGAAATCAAGACGCAGCACGGCGGTCAGGCGATCGCCGGTCTGATCACCGGCCGCTGCACCAACGAGGAGGTCTATCTCTTCCAGCGGCTGATGCGGTCGGTCTTGGGGACGAACAACATCGATACCGCCGCCCGCTACGGCCACATGAACTCGGTCACCGCCTTACAACATGCGCTCGGGATCGGATACGCGACGACCACCGACAAGAAGATGACCCTCTCGGATGTGATCTTGATGGTCGGAAACGATATGACCGAGACCAACCCGGTCACCGCGCTCCGCCTGAAAGAGGCCAAGTCGAGATTTGAAGCAACGCTGATGGTCGCCGACACCGTCCAGAGCAACATGATGAAGTTGGCGAGCCACCCCCTGCAAGTTGCGGTTCATGGGGAAACGGCGTTGATTCAGGGGCTGGTCAAGGCGGTCATCGAGAAAGGGCTCGCCTTCCCCGCATTTGTTCAGAAGTCTCCCGCGGCTTACGAAGCGCTGCGGCAGAGCGTCGCCGGCCTCTCCGAAGAAGCGCTCGCCCGTGAGAGCGGGTTGGCCTGGGAGAAGATCGCCGAGGCGGCGGAGCGGCTCGCCAAGTCGAAGCGCGGAACCCTCATTTGGGGCGAAGGGATCGTCTCGCGCAAGGGAGGCTATGAAAACGTCCTCCGGCTGATCGACCTCGCGATGCTCACCGGCCTGCTCGAAAAAGAAGGGGCCGGCATCCTCCCGATTTGTGAAGAAAACAACGAGCAGGGAGCGGTCGACATGGGGGCCGTTCCCGAATTGCTCCCCGGCCAGCGCCCCTATTCGTCGGAAGAGGAGCGGGCGCGGTTCCGATCGGCCTGGCATGCGGAGCTCCCCGAAGGGATCGGCGCCACCCTCCCTGAGATTTTGGATCGGGCCGAGCGGGGCGAGATCAAAGCGCTCTACCTCGTCGGAGAAAACCCGCTGGGGACCCTGCCGGTCTCGATGCGGGTCCGACAGGCGTTGGAGAACGTCGAGTTTATCGTCTGCCAAGATCC
>SCUR01000512.1 GCA_004297235.1 Candidatus Manganitrophaceae bacterium
ACGGTCGAACTCGGCGCGACCGCGCAAGAGCGGCGCGGATCGCCCCTCAAACACGCTCCGACCTGAAGCGGAGGCTTACGCGTCTGACAGAAGTAACGCAGGGATGCTTAGTGGTCAAGGAAGCCTCCGTCTAAGCGCGCACGCTCTTCGCTCTTCGCCCTTTTCTCTTTCTCTTTTCTTTTCTATTTTTTTTGCTTTCTATAAATAGAGGACTCTGTGGGCTGCTGTGCCCGCAGCGCAAGGGCCCCACTGGGGGATGGGTGGAGCGAGGACACAGCAGCCCACTACAAATCAAGATGTTTTATCGACCAAACAAGGTCACGAGTGTCTGAAGCACAATCCACGCTGCCTTTTGCGTGCGTTGTGCGAGTTGTGACCGTGGGGTGGCAAGGGGGCACCCCTTGCTGCACGGGGGAGCCGATGGGGGCTGGGCATGCAGCCCCCGCGGTGGGGCTTGGGGCAAAGCCCCATTCCAATCGCAATCTAAAAATTAAAGAAATTCGCCCCCGTCACCCCAACCCTTTCCCACCCTCCGGGGGAAAAGGGAAATATAAAAGGGTATTACGGCTTCGCTGATAACGCTGAACCGAACAAAACCTTGCCGTTCCGTTTTTAACTATGTTATCTTTGCTCCAACACGGAGCCAAATGATGCCGCGTCCCAAATCAGTCCTTTACGTCTTCCTCCCCTGCAAAAAAGTCTATCCGCTCGGGGTCACCTACCTCGCCCACTTTTTTCATCAACATCACCCGGAGGCGCCCCAGCGCATTCTCGATCTCTCCCAGATCTCCCGCCCGCAGCGGCATGCCGCGCTACGAGAAACGATTTCCGACTTTAAACCGGACCTGATCGCTTTTTCTTGGAGAGACATCCAGTTGTTTGCGCCCCACGAGGGAGACGGCTCGCTCAAATATGCCTTCGACTTCTACTACTCTCTGAACCCGATGAAGAAGCTGGTCGCGTCGATTCAGGGGCTGAGACATCTCTGGATCTACTACAGCAACCTGCGCGAGCACTTCACCTACTTCGAGCAGGTCCGCCGCGCATTCCCGCAGATTCAGATGACCGTCGGCGGAGGCGCCTTCTCGGTCTTCTCCGAGCCGATCATCCGCCGGCTGCCGGAAGGGATCGTCGGGATCATCGGCGAGGGAGAAGATGCCCTGCTCAATCTCTATGAAGAAAAGACGATCATGAACGACCGCTGCATTTTCCGGAAGGGAGATCAGATCATCACCGGCACGCAGAAAGAGGTCGTCAAGCTCGACAGCTCCGTTCAGGACCCGGCGTATATCGAATCGATCTTCCCGCAATACAAGGCCTACCTCGACGAGCCGATCGGCATTCAAACCAAACGCGGCTGCCCCTACGACTGCCAGTTCTGCCTCTATACCTACATCGAAGGGAAGCGGGTCTACACCCGCCCGGCGGAGAACGTCGTCGCCGAGATGAAGGCCTTCTATGACCGCTGGGGAACGCGCCGCTTCTGGTTCGCCGACGCCCAGTGGATCCCCGGCTCGAAATACTATCCCCACTGCACCGAGACCCTGGAGCGGATCATTGCCAGCGGGATGAAGATCGAATGGGGGGCCTATATTCGGACGAGCCTGATCACTAAGGAGCTGGCGGAGTTGATGGTGCGGTCGGGACTCGGCGACACCGAGGTGGCGATCACCTCCGGCTCACAAAAGGTGCTCGACGAGTTAAAGATGGGATTCCGGCTCGACAAGCTTTACGAAGGCTGCCGGCATTTGAAGGACGCCGGCTTTCAGGGAAAGATCATCTTGAACTACTCGCTGAACTCCCCCGGCGACACCGAGGAGACGCTGATGGAGAGCGTCGCCTCGTACAAAAAGATCGTCGGGATCATGGGAGAGACGCAGGTTTATCCGGCGCTTTTCTTCCTCGGCATCCAGCCGCACACCGGCCTGGCCGAACGCTTGATCGAGGAGGGATATCTCCCGCGCCACTACAACCCCTTCTCGATGAATCCGCTGATGATCAAGAAGCTCCTCTACAATCCGCCGCCGCTCGGGAAGATCATCACCCGCGCCTGTCTCAAGGCGTGGGAGAATCAAAAACGCACCCCGACCGATCCCTTCGCGAAGCGCAACATCGCCTACGCCGACGACTCCCTCGCCAACATCTTCGAAGGAAACACCGGACGCGCCGCCCTCTTAAACCTGGAAGAGGAGCTGAAGGCACGCGGCGTGAAAGCCCTTTCTTAAAGTACGCTCCCGATGAGCAGGCTTTTGTGCGTTAGACCGTGTCATTCCCGCGAATCCGCACAACGCGCCGAAAAGCATTGAAGCCCCCCGCACTTGCTGCGGGGAATCTTCGACCCGCAGGATGGACGGATTGGTAGTGACTCATTTTGAAATTCCAAAGACGTCATGCCCGCGGAAGCGGGCATCCAGAGGTTTTAAATCACTGGATTCCCGCCTGCGCGGGAATGACAATCCAGAAATTGATTCCAGACT
>SCUR01000513.1 GCA_004297235.1 Candidatus Manganitrophaceae bacterium
GCCGGAAGTATGGAATCGCGGGACGAGGTCCGATCCTCTCGACGGCCCACTTTCGCTCGACTCAACCGCTCCAGGGGAGTCTTTTTTGACAAAAACTTTCATGAAATATAGAATTTATCTATTTTTCTCTTGAAAGAGGATCAAAAATTTTGTACGCTCTCAAGGGTTTCATCACCACTGCTTGATTGCGTTCATGAAGAGGAGGCACTTTTGAAGAAATTGTGGTTGGAGTTGGATATTTCCGGAACGCTGGGTGACGACGCCTGGATCGATATGGAACAGCCGAAGGGTTTCATTGAAGGCGGTGTCGTGAACGACCCGAAATCGGCCAACAATCATCCCGTCGATCAACCTCACCCTGAAGGAGCCTGGCGGGAAGTGTGGGTTCAGATTGAGGATCTACACGTCGAAGATGCAATTCGTTTTTATAAGGAACAGGAGCGCGTGCTCTCGGTGGAAGAAGATGGCTGAGATCGATTGAGAGGATCGATCATCCCGTACCACTCCTCATTGCTTAACGAAGTAGTAGTTCCGATAGAAGATCAATTCATTAATCGACTCCCTGATATCATCTAAAGCCAAGTGATTCCCTTTCTTCATGGGCGGCGGTGGTCCGTTTGGATACCACCGTCGAACCAATTCCTTCAACGTGCTCACATCCACGTTTCGATAGTGTAGATAATCGAAGAGCGTCGGCATATAGCGCTCCAGAAACCGACGATCGTGCCCGATGGAGTTTCCGCAGAGAGGCGAGGTCCTCTCCGGACAATAGTGCCGGATGAACTCGAGCGTGAGCTCTTCCGCCTGCTTCATATCGATGGTAGACGAATCGACCCGCTTCAGCAGACCCGATTTGGAATGCGTGTCTCGGCTCCATTTTTCCATGGTTTTTAATGCCTGGGGATCCTGATGAATTGCGATGGCCGGCCCCTCCGCCAAGATGTTCAGCTGGCTGTCGGTAATGATGGTGGCGATCTCGATAATCGTGCAGCAGTTGGGGTCCAGCCCGGTCATTTCCAAATCGAGCCAGACCAAATTGGCTTCATTCTGTAAGTGGGACACAAGCGCTCCTTTATTTTAAGCTGATAAAGACTTATCGTATTCAAGAGGAACTGTCAAGGAGAGAAATCGCTCCGTTTTTTTCGGCGGCGATCCGACTTTCTCAAGACTTCACAGCGATGAGATTCAGCCAGGGGCCTCTGCGCTCCCGGTTGAACACCCGCTTCAGCAGGAGGGTCTTCCAGCCGGTCTCGGCCAGCGCCTGCGCCAACTCCTCTTTCTTCCAGCACGAAAAGTACCGGCCCGGAATCCATCCCCGCGACAGGAATCCCTCGCCCGTTCCATGAGCGAAGGTCGCCCCGAATATTCCGCCCGGCTTGGTGAGATCTCTCAAGGCAAGCAAAACGGAATACAGCTTATCTTTCGGAAGGTGGATCAGCGAGGCCGCCGCCCAGACGGCGTCAAAGGAGTCGGACTGAAAAGGCAACCGCTCCAGATCGCCGCTCACCAACGGCAGCCGGCGGGCGCGTCTCCGGGCGCGGACAAGGAACGGCCAGGTCCCATCGAGCCCGATCGGGCGAAACCCTTCCCGAAGAAGGTGCCGGCTGTCCTGCCCCGGTCCGCACCCGAGGTCTAAGACCAGCGCCCCCCGCGCGAGCGAGGCCTGCCATTCCTTCAGCAGAGGGGGAATCTTGTACGATCTCCGATCCCACGCCGACAGATAAAGGTCCGCCGCAGCGGTATACGAGGCAAGGGTCTCCCGCTTCGGATTCAGCTTCCTCTTTTTTCGTTCTTGATTTCGTGGGGGGAATTGCATTATTTTTCAGTCAACCGCTTCCGAGAAGATCACGTGTCCTCTTCCCATCGCTGCAAAGGAACCGATTCGATGCATGAGAAAACACCCGGCGAACAGGAGGAAGGAAGCCCGCCGCCGGCCCCTTCCGCGTCCTCGCCTCCCGCCTCCCCGGCTCTGGATCCCCCCGTCAACCCGACCGGCGGCCGCACCCTGATTGTCGACGGAACCGATTCCGGATGCTACCCGAGGCCGAGCGCCGCGCTGAAAGAAGCCCGGCCGGAAGATCAGATCTTTATTCGGCCCGGCCTTTACGAGGACAAGATTTACCTCGTCCACAAACCGGTTCGGCTCATCGGCGCCGGGCGCGATTTCGTCCAGATCTTCAGCCGCCGGGGCGGGCCGCTTTACCTGCAGCATGTGCCGGAAGGGTTGATCAGCGGAATCACCTTCCGATATATCGGGAGCGATCCGCATTCGGCCATGAGCGTGCTGGATTCGGTCTGTACGATCACCCGGTGCCGGATCACCGAGGGAATTCTCTCCGGTATCGTCGTCTACGGCCCCGAATCCCGGCCGACATTGACCGAAAATGAAGTCTGCTACAACCGCGAGTCGGGAATCTTTATCTTCTCCGGGGCGCGGCCGTATGTTTCCAAGAACGACTGCTTCGGGAATCATCACTTTGGAATCGCCGTGCGCGACCCGCAGACGCACCCCGATCTGGTCCGCAATCTTTGTCGGAAGAATCTGCTCAGCGGCATGCTCCTCTTTTACCACGCCGAGGGACTGATCTTGGAGAACCACTGCCGCGACAACCATCATTGGGGACTCGTGATGACCCCCGACTGTAAGACCTCCCCCGGCCCGGAGGAGCTCCTCGCCGCCAATCTGCTGCTCCCCAACCCCCGGGGGCCCCTCCTCGTCACGGAAGAGCCGCTTTCGGAAATCGGGCGATAAGACCGGCCGCCTCGCGCCGGCACAAGATCAGCGGGATTCGGTTTTCAAGACCGACCGGACGAACCGCTGGCCCTGCGCCATGACCGTTTCGGAAAGTTCGGAGATCAACACGCCGCCGATAATCAGCCCCCCTCCCAAGATTCCCCACCCCCCCAGCCTTTCCCCAAGGAAGAAAAACCCCAAAATCGCGGCCCAGAGCGGTTCGATGGCAAAGATGAGGGCTGCGCGCGTCGGCGTGGTATCCCGCTGATAACGGGTCTGAATATAGCCGGTCACCACCGTCGCAAGAAAAGCGGTGTACCCGAGCGTGATCAGCGCCGCCTGCGTCGGCCTGAAAACCGGCTGCTCGAAAAAAGGGAGGAGAATCCAACCGCAAACGGCCGGACAAAATATTTGGAGAAAAGTGAGCAGAAGGACATCATAACGCCGGGTGGTCCAATCCAGCAATACGATAAACAGACCGAAAACGATCGCACAGAAGAGGGTCAGAAGGTCGCCTCGATTCAATCCTCCTCCGGAGGGGGCCGTCAAGAACCAGAGACCGACCGAAACAACGATCACCCCGACGAGATTCGCCCATTTCGGACGCCGCTTCAACAGGATTAATTGAAAGAGCGGGGTGAAAATCACCATCATCGTGGTGATAAAAGCCGATTTCGACGTCGTGGTCTCCTGCAAGCCGAGCGTCTGCAAGAGGAAACCGGAAAAGATAAGAAGACCGAGGAGAAAACCCCAGAGGATCGCCTTCCGATCAGCGCGGAAGAGGGCCTTTATACAAAAAGGAAGCAGAACGAGCGACGCCAGGGTG
>SCUR01000514.1 GCA_004297235.1 Candidatus Manganitrophaceae bacterium
CGACGCCGAATGGCCGGAGGACGGTCGATAAGTTTGCCTTAAAGCTTCCGGTCGTCGGCGATTTGATCCGAAAGGCCGCCGTCGCCAAGTTTACGCGGACCTTGGGAACGTTGATCGCCAGCGGCGTGCCGATCCTAGAAGGGTTAGGGATTGTTGCGAAGACGGCGGGAAACAAAATCATTGAACAGGCGCTGATGAATGCGCGTCAAAGCATCAGCGAAGGGAAAACGATCTCGGACCCGCTCGGAAAAGAGAAGGTATTCCCGCCGATGGTGGTTCAAATGATCGCGGTGGGAGAAACAACCGGCGCACTGGATGCCATGCTGAGCAAAATCGCCGATTTCTATGATGATGAAGTCGACTCGGCCGTCAGCGCCCTGACCGCCTTATTGGAGCCGATGATGATGGTCTTCCTCGGTGTCACCATCGGAACGATTGTCATCGCCATGTATCTTCCCATCTTTAAATTGGCTTCGATCGTCGGTTAGAATCCGGTCGGTCCTCGCTGTTTTGAAGGGCCCCGTCCGGAAAGGGCGGGCATTGTGCTCGCCGTGGGTGCTCAACAGGATCGGTGAATGAAAAGAGAGGACGAGATCATCCTGGGAAGAATGAAGTGGCTGATGGCCCTTCGGATCTTGCTGGTGACTTTTCTCCTCGGCCTCCCTCTTCTGCTGCAGCTCAACTATTTTAAAAATCCCTGGTCGATTGTCACTTTTTATTTTCTGATCGGATCGACCTATTTTTTGACCCTCGTTTACGTCTTCTTGATCTCGTGGACGAGATATCCCCTTTTTTTCATTTCATTCCAACTGGCGGTCGATCTTCTGTTCGAAACCGCTCTGATCGTGGTGACGGGAGGGATCGACAGCCCTTTTTCTTTTCTTTATGTCATTACGATCGTTTCGGCCAGTATTTTCTTTTATCGCAAAGGGGGGCTGCTGACCGCCACGGCGGCGACGTTCTTATTCGGCTCCATCATCAATTTACAGTACGCCCATGTTCCTCCCTTTGACCCCCCCAGCGCGATCGGCAATAAAGAGGTGATCTATATGCTCTTTCTGTATATGATCACTTTCTTTACCGTCGGAAGCTTAAGCGGGCGGCTCTCGGAGCGATTGCATGAAAAAGAGGTGGGGTTCTCAAAGCTCCGCGTCTTCACCGAAGACATTGTCGAAAGCATCTCCAGCGGGCTCGTCACGACCGATCTCTCCGGAAAGATTACGTCGTTCAACCGATCGGCTTTCGAGATCACCGGTTACCAACCGGAAGAAGCGCTTGGATCGATCTGGTGGGAGCTCTTTTCTTGGGAAGAGATCCGGGATCGTTACCGGGATCTCGCGGTGACGGGGGTCGCGCAGCGATTCGATGGGGAGATTTCTACGAAGCGGGGGGAGCGCTGTCTGCTTGGCGTGACCATCTCGCCGCTTCGGAATGAGCATGGCGGGCAGATCGGGATTATCGGAACCTTCCAGGACTTGACTCAATTGAAAAGCCTCGAAGAGGAGATGCAAAAGAAGGAGCGGTTGGCCACCATCGGGGAGATGGCGGCGGGGATGGCGCATGAGATCCGGAACCCGCTTGCCTCGCTGAGCGGCTCGATCGAGGTGTTGAAAGGAGACCTCAACCTTCGCGATGAACATCTGAAGCTGATGGAGATCGCCGTCAGAGAAGCGGAGCGGCTGAATTCGATCATCACCCAATTCCTCCTCTATGCGAAGCCGCTGCCGCCGCGTCGAAGGCGAACCGACCTTCATGCCCTTTTGTCGGAGACGGTGCAGCTTCTTCAGAATAATCCGGAATATCATCCCGATCGGATCCGGGTGTCTCTGCTGACGCCCCCGGAGCCGATGATGATTTTAATCGACCCCAATCAGATGCGGCAGGTCTTTTGGAATCTCTCGATCAATGCATTCCAGGCGATGCCGGAGGGGGGAGATCTGACGATCTCGACACGACGGATGCAGGCCAAAAAAGGGAAACCGTCGGCCCCGGAAGAAACGGTCGAAATCCTTTTTTCCGATACGGGCGGCGGAATCAAAAAAGAGGATCTCCCGAGGATCTTTTACCCTTTCTTTACCACGAAAAGTTCGGGGTCGGGTTTGGGTCTCTCCATCGTGCAGCGAATTATCGAAGAACACAGAGGCGAAATCCGCGTAGAGAGCTCTCCGAAGGGGACGACTTTTTATATCGTCCTCCCTCTGGATGAGCTCACCCGGAGCGAGCGCTTGGATGCAGAAGCCGCTCATCCCGGAGGCTCCGAGAAGGCCGATCGTCCGTTCGATCTCTTTCAGTCTCGACAGGGCCGGTTCAAATCGCTCTCCGTATAGGAACAGAGAATGGAAAAAGTACTGATCGTCGATAATGAAAAAAGTATGCGGGACTTCCTCTCCATTGTCCTCAAGAAAGAGGGTTATTTTGTCGAGACGGCGGAAGATGGAGATCAGGCGCTGAAGGTGTTGGAGAAAGACATCTACGATCTGGTCCTCACCGATATTAAGATGCCCCGGATGAGCGGCTTGGATCTTTTGAAGGCGCTGAAGGATCTTTCCCCTGAAACGATCATTATCATGATGACCGCCTATGCCTCGGCGGAGACGGCCGTCGAAGCGATGAAAGAAGGGGCCTACGATTACTTGACCAAGCCGTTTCAAATCGATGAGGTGAAGCTGATCATCAAAAATGCCCTGGAGCGAAGGAAGCTTCGACAGGAGAACACCCAGCTTCGCCGCGAGTTGAAGGGACAAGCGACCTTCACTCAGATCGTCGGCAAGAGCGAGAAGATGAAGCGGGTTCTCGATCTGGTTCGCAAGGTCGCCGACAGCAAGAGCAACGTGTTGATCTATGGAGAATCGGGAACGGGGAAAGAGTTGATCGCACGCGCGATCCATTTCAACAGCGCGAGGCGCGATCGCTCTTTCGTCACGGTCAATTGCAGCGCCCTTCCGGAGGCGCTTCTGGAAAGCGAGCTCTTCGGACATATGAAAGGGTCTTTCACCGGGGCCATCGGAAATAAAGAGGGCCTCTTTGAAATCGCCCACGAAGGGAGCATCTTCCTCGATGAAATCGGGGAGACCTCCTTGGCGATTCAGGTCAAGCTCTTGAGGGTGCTCCAGGAGAAAGAATTTCGCCGGGTCGGCGGGACAAAAGATCTCAAGGTCGATGTGCGGATCATCGCCGCCACCAATCGAGATCTTGAAAAAATGGTCGCGGAAGGGAAATTCCGCGAAGATCTCTACTACCGTCTGGATGTGATTCCGATCGACCTTCCCCCCTTGCGGGAGCGACCCGAAGACATTCCGTTGCTGGCCGAATCCTTTCTTCGCAAGTTCAATCAGAGCCTCGGAAAAGAAATTGAGGGGATTGAGCCGGAGGCGATGCGTGTTTTGATGAATCACGAGTGGAAGGGGAACGTGCGAGAGCTTGAAAACGTGGTGGAGCGCGCCGTCGCCCTCGCCTCTCACAAGATGCTGACCCTGGAAGATTTCAACCAGGGCTTCCTCAAGCAGGCGGAGAGTTTTCCGATTCCCACCTCGATTCCGGAGGACGGGCTTCATCTGGAAGATCTCATCGGAAAGATCGAAAAGGAGCTTCTCCTGAAAGCGCTTCAAGAAACCAACTGGGTCAAGAAAGAGGCGGCCAAGCTCCTTCATCTCAATTTCCGCTCCTTCCGTTATCGACTCGACAAGTACGGCATCAAAAAAATAAAGAATGGGGAAGCCGATTCCACCCCCGAAACCGACCCGGATGACGAGTCGGACGAATTTGAATAACCGCTCCTTTCAAACGCTCGCCTTTTAAACCGAAATATCGTACAATCCCTCCCTCAATCAACCACGCGACCGGCATGAAAAAGACCGTTTTAATCAAAGCCCCCGCCAAAGTAAATCTTTACTTGAAAGTCCTCGGCCGAAGGGAAGATGGTTACCATCAAATCCTCTCCCTCATGCAGATGGTCGGCCTCTATGATTTTCTCGCCTTTCGAGAGGACCGGTCGGAGATCCATCTTACCGTGGAGGATGGGCTGCTTCCGGCGGATCGCTCCAATCTGATTATCCGGGCGGCCGAGGCGCTTCAAGGCGCGGCCTCTTCAATGGGGGAGCGACCCAAAGGGGCGTCGATCCGGCTGACCAAGCAGATCCCGATTGCCGCCGGGTTAGGAGGGGGGAGCAGCGATGCGGCGGCAACCCTGATCGGATTGAACCGGCTCTGGGGGCTCCGATGGCCCCGGGAGCGGCTGGCCCAACTGGGCGCGACGCTGGGGAGCGATGTCCCTTTTTTCCTTTATGGCCCGACCGCGTGGGCTTCGGGAAGGGGAGAGCAGATCGAGCCGGCCGGATCGACCGGCCCGGGGTGGATGGTGCTTGTCAACCCCGGTTTTACGGTCTCGACTGCGTGGGTTTATCAGGAGTTTTCACGAAAATTAGGGTTGACAAAAAGAGGCCGAGAGATTACTATAAACAAATTTATTGCTCACAGACCTTCTTTAAGGGAGATCTTTCACCGTCCTCATAACGACTTGGAAGAGGTCACGTTAGAGGCCTTTCCGCAACTTACCCAAATCAAGAAGGAGCTCTCGCGGCTTGGAGGAAAAGGCATCCTGATGTCGGGAAGCGGTCCGACCCTTTTCGCCCTTTTCAAAGAGTACGCCTCGGCAAAGCAGGCCGCCGCCGCTTTCGATCAGGGGGGCTCCGTCAGGAGTTGGGTGGCGCGGGTATTGAAAAGATCGCCGGTTTGAGAGTCAAGGCGATTCAGTCATAGCGGATTATGATGAAGACGGAGTAGATGAAAGGGATGAAGGAGCTGATCCGTTCCCATCCGATCCGTGTTCACCTAATCCCGATTTTATATTGGGGCGTCGACTAGCTGGCAGGTCACGAGATTTTGGATCTCGCAGCCCAGGTTCGATCCCTGGCGCCCCAGCCAAACCACCCCGAAAGCAGGCTCGGACGCCCCGGACGGTTCCGGGTCGGAGAGAGGCTGTCGATTGGGGCTTATGATGAGGGTTGCTTCCCATGCGAAGGTTGAAGCTTTTTTCGGGTAATTCGAACCCAGTCCTCACCAAAGAGATTTGTGATTACCTCGGCATTTCGCTCGGCCACGCGGTCGTCTCCACCTTCAGCGATGGAGAAATCTTCGTCAAGGTCGATGAAAATGTCCGCGGCAGCGATGTCTTTGTGGTTCAATCAACCTCCGAGCCGGTCAATAACAATATCATGGAGCTGCTGATCCTCATCGATGCGCTCAAGCGCGCTTCGGCGGAGAAGATCACGGCGGTCATCCCCTATTACGGCTATGCGCGGCAGGATCGAAAGGACCAGCCGCGGGTTCCGATCACGGCGAAGCTGGTGGCCGATCTGATCGCGGTGACAGGGGTCCACCGGGTTTTGACGATCGACCTTCACGCCGGGCAGATCCAGGGCTTTTTCAATATTCCGGTCGATCATCTCTATGCGACGCCGGTTCTGCTCGACTATTTCAGGAAGAAGAAATTTAATGATCTGGTGGTGGTCTCTCCCGACGCCGGCGGGGTGGAGCGGGCGCGCGCCTTCGCCAAGAGGTTGAACGTCGGTCTGGCGATTATCGATAAACGGCGGGAAGGGCCGAACCGAACGAAGATCATGAATATCATCGGGGATGTCGTCGGTCGAGACATCTTGATTCTGGACGATATGATCGACACGGCGGGGACCATTGCGCAGGCGGCGTCGGCGATCAAAGCAAAGGGGGCCGCTCGGATCGTCGCCGGGTGCACCCACCCGGTTCTGTCGGGCCCGGCCTTGCAGCGACTCAACGAAGCCCCCATCGATGAAGTGGTGGTCACCAATACGATTCCGCTCAAAGGGAAAGAGCAGATCTGCAAGAAGATTACGATCTTATCCATTGCGTCCCTCATTGGTGAGGCGATTAAACGGATTCACGAAGAAGCATCGGTCAGCTCTCTCTTCGTTTGATTTTGTTCAGCTCTATACGGAGGTTTTATGCAAAAGATTGAGATCCAAGGTGAGTTTAGAAAAGAGGCCGGCAAAGGCGTCGCCCGGCAGCTGAGAATGCGCGGAAAAATCCCCGCGGTTCTCTACGGCGCCGGCGCTTCCACCCTGCTGACAATGGACCCCAAAGATATCGACAGGGTGCTCCATTCGGCCTCGGGGGAAAATACGCTGATCACCCTTCAAATCACGGGGGGGACGGGAGAGGCTTCGCGCGTGGCGATCTTGCGTGACTTTCAGCGGGATCCGATCAACGGAAAGGTCTTGCATGCCGATCTCTTCGAAATCAACATGAACGAGCCGATTGTGGTTAAAGTTCCGGTCGAGGTCATCGGGACGGTGTCGGTCGGGGTCAAAGAAGGGGGCGTGCTGCAGCACAACGCGCGCGAGCTGGAGATCCGCTGTCTTCCTTTATTGATTCCGGACCATATTCAGGTCGATGCCTCTTCGCTGGCGATCGGAGAGTCGATTCATGCAAAGGACATCCGGTTGGCGGAAGGGATCGAGATCATGACCGACCCCGATCAGGTGATTGTCTCCGTGGCCGTGCCGATCTCCGAGGCGAAGCTGGAAGAGCTGTTGACCGCGCCGAAAGAGACCAAAGAGCCGGAAGTCCTGACCAAGAAGGAAGAAGAAGCCCCGAAGGCGGAGGGGAAGGGAGAGGCCAAGGCCGGAGAGGCGAAGGCGAAGCCCGAAGCAAAGGGGAAAGAAGAGAAAAAAGAGCCGAAGAAATAGGGCGCTCCTCTCTTTTGATTCTCGGATGATCCGAATCGTGATGGACCAGCGGACCGCTCCCCATGAAGCCTTCTCCAATGGGTTGAAGTAGAAGAAGGAAGCGGACCGTGAAAATGATCGTCGGGCTGGGAAACCCGGGCCCGGAGTATGAAGAGACCAAGCACAACGTCGGTTTTTGGCTGATTGATTCCTTCGCACAGCGGCATGGCGTCCGCCTTTCCGAAAAGAAAGGGGAGGCGAGGCTGGGACGGGGCCGTCTGGCGGCTCCCTCCGGGGAAATCGAGTTCATCCTGGTTAAACCGCAGACCTTCATGAACCGAAGCGGCCGGTCGGTTCAGTCCCTTCTCCACTCTTTCAGCATCTCCCCTTCCGAGATGATCGTGGTGTATGATGATCTCGACCTTCCCTGCGGCCGAATGCGAATTCGGACCAAAGGGGGGGCGGGCGGCCATCGCGGCATTTTGTCGATCATCGATACGACGGGAACCGATGAATTCCTCCGTTTGCGGATCGGGATCGGCCGCGACCCAAGCCAAGATCCGGCCGATTATGTCCTGACCCCTTTTCGACCGGAGGAGCTGAAGCAGGTGGAGGAGTCGATTGATAAGGGGGTGGAAGCGCTTCCGTTTCTTTTAGAGGGCCGGATCACCGAGGCAATGAATCGATATCACTGAAGGAGCAAAGTAACGTGAGGCGTTAGGCGTGAGGCGTAAGGGGTAAAAGATAAAGAATCAGATCTTTTGCCTTTACCCCTTACGCCTCACGTCCCCTTCTTTGTCGCCTCACGGTTTTGAACGCCTTACGTGTTTAGGAATTTAAGATGTCCGTCAATTGTGGAATTATCGGGCTTCCGAATGTCGGGAAGTCGACCATTTTTAATGCGCTGACCCGCGCCAACGCGGCGGTCGCGAATTATCCTTTCTGTACCGTCGAGCCGAACGTCGGAATCGTGGAAGTTCCGGATGAGCGGCTGACGCGGCTGGCGGAAATTTATCGGCCGAAGAAGCGGACGCCGACCAACATGGAGTTCGTCGACATCGCCGGCTTGGTGGAAGGAGCCAGCAAGGGAGAAGGGCTCGGGAACCAGTTCCTGGGGCATATCCGGGAGGTCGACGCCCTGGTCCATATCGTCCGCTGCTTCGATGATCCGGAGATCGTCCATGTCAACGGGGCGGTCGATCCCAAGCGCGATGTGGAGATCATCGATACCGAGCTGATCCTAAAAGATTTGGACGCAATCGATAAACGGCTGCTCCGCGTCGAGAAGAAGGCGAAATCGGGGGACAAGGAGTCGGTCCGGGAGATGACCCTTCTGACCCGCCTCAAAGAGACCCTCTCCGGGGGGAAATCGGCGAGGCAGGTTCCGTTCTCCGAGGAAGAGGCGCCGGTGATGAAGGAGCTGGCCCTGTTGACGGCGAAGCCGATCCTCTACGTCGCGAATGTCCCCGAAGGGGACGTGGAGAAGGGGAATCCCTACTCCGATCGCGTCAAGGAGATCGCCCGGCAAGAGGGAACGGAGTGCGTCATCATCAGCGGGAAGATCGAATCGGAAATCGCCGTTCTTTCTCCCGAGGAGGGAAAGGTTTTCTTGCAGGAGCTGGGGCTCTCCGAGCCGGGCCTGGCGCGGCTCATCCGCGGCTCGTACCGCCTCCTGGGTCTGATCACCTTTTTTACGGTCGGAGAGGATGAGGTCAAAGGATGGACGATCTCGAAGGGGACCCCGGCGGTGCAGGCGGCGGGGAAAATCCATTCCGACATCGAGCGGGGCTTCATCCGGGCGGAGATTTTCCGGTACGACGATTTGATCCGCCTCGGCAGCGCGCAAGCGATCAAGGAGAAAGGATTGCTTCGCCTGGAGGGGAAAGAGTATCTGGTTCAAGACGGGGATTGCATCTATTTCCGGTTCAATGTGTAAGGGAAGCGTGTCCCGGCGCTTCCTCGGTCTCATTGACTCGGAAAATCAGATATGTTAAAAAATAATGTTGCGTTGAGTTCGGGGTCGCGGCCTTCCGGGCCGTTTCCCTGCAACGCAAGGAGGACGGAGCGCCGTCCGAGCAAGGGGGCTTTTGTGACGCAAGGTGCGCTGCGAAATACGCCTTTTGCAACAACCTCGCTCTAAACTCGTTTTAGGGCTTGATCAACCGTGAGGGAGTATTCATGAACGCATATGAGACGATTTTCATCGTCAAGCCGAACCTTTCCGATGATGAGGTCGCCAAGGTGACCGAGAAGATCAAAGGGGTGATCCAGAAATCGGAAGGGGAGGTGGTTGTCACCGAGAATTGGGGCAAAAAGAAACTCGCGTACGAAGTGCGGAAGGAAAAAAAAGGAACCTACCTGATTGCGCATTTCAAAGGAACCGGGACCACCGTCTCCGAACTGGAACGGACCTATCGACTCGACGAGTCGATCATCAAGTTCATCACGATCAAAATCCCGCTTGAGAAGCTTGGAAAAACCCTTCCCGCCCGCGATGAAAAGCCGGTCTCATCCTACCGCGATCGGGAATCGGTTGGAGACAGATAATATAACTTAGAGAGTTCCGCGGTCGTTTTCGTCTATTTTGACAGATAAGGTGTTTATCTGCGGAACGAGGAGTGGGAAAATGGTCAGTTTCAATAAAGTGATTTTGATCGGGAACCTTACCAAAGATCCGGAGATCCGTTATACGCCGAGCGGAACGGCGGTCGCCAGCTTCGGCCTGGCCGTCAACCATCGGTACAAGCAAGGGGACGAGATGAAGGATGAGGTCTGCTTCATCGATGTCGTGGTCTTTGGTAAGCAGGCGGAGAACAGCGGACAGTACCTCTCGAAGGGGCAAGGGGTCATCGTCGACGGGCGGCTTCAACAGCGTCGCTGGGAGACGGAAGACGGCCAAAAGCGGAACAAGCATGAGGTCGTGGCCCAGACGATTCGATTCCTCCCCAAGCGCCAAGACGGCGGCGGCTCGGAGGGACCTTCCCGCGGCGAAATGCCCGGCGAAGAGGGGATGGACGAGGTTCCGTTTTAAATGACGCGTTTCCAAACCGGTTATCCTGGGTGACCCACGAATAAGAACACGGAGGAGTTGTGGAAAAGAAATATTTTCAACGAAGGCGGGTCTGCCGTTTTTGCACGGAGAAGAAAGAGTCGGTCGATTACAAGGAAATCCAGGTCCTCAAGGGCTTTCTGACCGAACGGGGGAAGATCATCCCGCGGCGGATTTCCGGAAATTGCGCCGCGCACCAACGGCATCTGACCGCCGCCATCAAGCGCGCCCGTAACATCGCCTTCTTGGCCTTTGCCGAGGAACGATAAGTCGAGCGATAAGCGCGATTCGATCTCGGCCTCTCCCCGCCCGGACGGGCGGGGAGAGGCCGTCGCCGCCCATTCATAAGCCAAAACCGAAAAAATAAAGCCCCTTTCTTCCGTAGAGCGGAAGGGTTCTTCGCGTCGAATCTTGTTGACTGATCCCCCCGGAATTGATATAGTCGACCTCATCTTTGCGAGCGTCTTTATCTCTTATTTTGGGGGGGCCATGCTGACTTCTGAAGAAAAAACAAAGGTCAATCGGCGCCAATCTTCACGGCTCCCGTTCATTGTTTTGGAAGTCAAGGGAAAGCACTCCAACAAGGTCTTCGTGGCCTATGCCGAAAATATCAGCCAGGGAGGTCTCTTCCTCTCATCCTCCCACAAGCTGAAGGTGGGAGATCGATTCCCCATCGAATTCATCCTGCCCGATAACAAGACCAAGGTCCGCTGCACCTGCGAGGTGACCTGGAAAAAGAAGTACGACACTCAAGGAATCATCTCCGAGGGGGTCGGCGTTCGCTTTGTGGACCTTGCATCGGACCAAAAGAAAATCATCACCGGATGGATCGACAAGGAAGAGAAGAAGAAACGTGGTTCATGAGCTATTTCCTATCTAACGCGGTCCTCGCCCATTTCCGTCGGATCCTCTTTCATTCTTTTAGTCTCCCGCATTTTCCTTCCCTGAAATGCATTCCTTCTTTTCGGCCGCAGGAAGCGTTGGATGAACGTCGCCGGCCGCCGTTCGGCGCAAGCATGAACCTGAGGAATGGCTGTTCGGTCGCCGCGTTGATCAAGGCGCGGTCGGGAAACAAAATCGTTCCGTCTCAAGCGGGTATTTAATCACTGATTAAGGAAGGCAGCAATGGAAGTTCCCATCCCGAATTTTTACTTCATGTTCGTCCAATTCATTCACCTGCTGGCGCTCTCGATCTGGGTCGGCGGGATCGTCGGGATCGGTCTCATCGTCGCCCCGATCCTTTTTGGAAGAATCAAGTCGCGGCGAACGGCCGGCGAGCTGATGGGGGAGATTCTCAGGAGATTTGATATCGTTTCCCTCTATTGTATCGTGGCGTTGGCGGTCACGGGGGTGATCAAGTATGCCACTTGGGAGAATCTCACCCCCTGGAATCTCATCCGGTATCTCGCGATCCTCGTCATGTCCGGCGGGGGGCTCTACTCGGCCTTGGTCGTCTCTCCGAAGCTCCGGAGCTGGATGGCCGGCCAATCCTCATCGAAAGTCGCGGCCGTCTCGCGAGAGGCCGCATTGCGCCCCGCTCTGGTGCTGGCCGGCTCCGGTTCAACCGGCGTTCAAGCGGTTGAAGCGTTGGAGACGGAGGAGGTTGCTCCTCCCGATTTTAATCGGCTTCATCACCTCTCGGTCCGTCTGATGACCTTGAATCTGATCTGCGGCGTGATCGCGCTTCTGATGGCTTAAGTCGGGGCGAGTCGCGCCTGTTTAGGAGGGTCCATGGAGAAAGTGGTTCAATCTCAAGAGAAACGCGCCAGGCAGCGGCGAGATGAAACGGAAGACCGGCGTCAAGGAGATCGACGGCAGGGAGATAGACGGCAGGGGGCCCGGCGGGCGATCGAGCGGCGCAAGGAATCGTGTCCGGTCTGCTCCAGCGAGCTGACCCCGAAACTCTTCTGCCCTTCCTGCAAGATGAAGGTCATTAAGATCCGAAACTAAATTTTCCCGAATCGGCGGGTATCCCGCAAGAGCGTGTGATCTCCTGTCTGGTGTTCCCGATCCGAATCGATTTCAATCGGAGGGGGGGATCTTCCGGCGGCCTTCAATCAACCGAAGTAAAGGGGCCATGGTGATGAGGGAAGGATCGGGAGGGCTTGAAGGGATGTAACCCCCCCTTCCGGGAGCATCCTCTCCTATTCCCTTGGATTGACCA
>SCUR01000515.1 GCA_004297235.1 Candidatus Manganitrophaceae bacterium
CAAGACGAGGTTCAAAACGATATTGGCGACGACGGCGACCAAGCCCACTTTTACAGGTGTCTTTGTATCTTGAAGAGAGTAGAAAACCGGCACGACGATTCGAATGCCGGCAAAGGCCCAAAGTCCAATCGAATAGAAGAACACAGCGGTCGCTGTTCCGAGTGTGGCGGCGCGGCCGAACTCACCATGTTCGAAGAGAAGGTGAACGATCGGAACCCGGAAGAGAATCAGTCCCATCATGGCCGGAAAGGTGATAAAAAAGACAAACCGAAGGCCGAATGAGAAGGTCCGGCGCAAGCCTTCCATTTCTCCCTTCGCGGCCTGTGTCGACAGGGTCGGAAGCAGCGCCGTGGAGAGCGCCACCGCAAAGATCCCCAACGGGAAGTGAATCAGCCGCATGCCGTAATAAAGATAACTGACGCTTCCGGCTGTCAGGTAGGAGGCCAGCAGGGTGTTTACAAGGACATTGATCTGGGTAACCGAAAGGCCGAGTGTTGTTGGAAGGAGGAGCCGTCCCATCTGAGCGACCCCCGGGTGGAGCGGCCGGATCGGTCTTCGGAACGTAAAAGAGAGCCCCTCCTGGTAGAGGGTGGGAACCTGGATCAGGAATTGTGCAAGCCCCCCCAGCGCCACCCCGATCGCGGCCCCGTAAACCGGCTCCGGCAGGAGAGGGGTAAAGCCAAAGACAAAGAGGATGCTGACCACATTGAAAACCCCGGAGGCGAGTGCAGGCGGGGCGAAATGTCGAGTGCTGTTGAGGATTCCCATCGCAAGCGCCGCCAACGAGATGAAGAGGAGAAAGGGGAACATGATCCGCGTCATCGCGACGGTTAAAGAGAACTGATACGGATCTCGAACGAAGCCGGGCGCAATCGATCGGATGATTGCAGGGGAAAAGAAAATTCCTATCGTGACGACCCCACAGACAAGCAGAAAAAGGGTCGTAAAGGCGGCCGAGGCGAGCTCTTTGGCCTCGGCCCGAGATTTCTTGGAGAGGTATTCCGTAAAGACGGGGATGAAGGCGGCCGACATCGATCCTTCGGCGAACAGCTCGCGAAGCATGTTGGGAATTCGAAAGGCGACATAAAAGGCATCCGCGGCGATTGTGGCCCCGAAGAGATTTGCAAGGATCATGTCCCGAATAAACCCGAGAATACGGCTGATCAGGGTGCCGAAAGCGACGATGCCGGCCGCACCGGCGATCCCCTTCTCCACCTGAACCTGGGCCGCAAGACCCTTCCCTTCACTTTCCGTGAGGCTTTTTCCTTGACTTTCCATGATCAGCTATGTTAAAAAACGTTTTTATTTTAAGGAGATCTAATCGTGGCGAATCATCCATCTGCATTGAAGCGAGAGCGGCAGGCGAAAAGAAGGAAACAACGCAACCGAGGCATTCTCTCTGCCGTCCGGACCGCCGTCAAGCGGGTTCAGACAGCGCTGACTGAAAAGAATCAAGAACTGGCCAAATCGGCTCTGAAGGAGGCCACCTCCTCGCTGGACGGCGCCGCTTCCAAAGGGGTCATTCCCAAAAAGCGCGCCTCCCGAAAAATCTCTCGCCTTGCGGCGCGGGTCAAAAAATTTCTGTCGGCTGCGGCATCCCCCTCCGCCTAAAAAATCAGATCCTATCGAGCAGCGGTTTCCCGAGCATCCGGCTGAATTAGGCCTTTCTGCCGTATCGTCCAGGAAGCGGCCGGCTCGATCTGTTTCCGCGCTCATGGCCTCGATTCCAAAAAGGGAAGGGTGTAGCCGGTCCGCTGAGAGGTCGCAAGCGGGCGACAGAGGTCGAGCATCAGCATCTCCAGCACCTGGGCCGGCAATTGTCTTCCCCCTTTTAATTGAGAATCGGCGGCCAAAGAGAGATCAAAGGCCCTTCGTATGTCGCCCCCTTTCCAATTCCGGAGCTGCTTGAAAAAAGAGGGAAGAAGATTTGGCGGCATCGGAACCTTCTTGCCCACGGCCCCTTCCGATTTTCCCGCATCCAAGGCTTCTCTCGCCACGGCCATCAGCCGCCACTGCCGTGTGAGCATGGTCAAAATAAAAAGAGGATGCTCTCCCTCGGCCAGCAAGGATGAAAGAAGCGCAAGAGACCTTTTTAGATCCTTCTCTCCCAAAGCGCGGGTCAATTCAAAAATAGAGTGGCTGCGTCCCCCTGCGATGAGCTGCTGAACCATCTCGAGGGGGATCTTCTTCCCCTCCGTCAGATGGAGCGCCAGCTTATCGATTTCTTGCTGGATCAGAAAGAGGTCATTACCGACGTGCTCTTTGAGACACCACGTCGCCTCTTCCGAAAAATCGATTCCCCTTTTTTTCCCTTCCTGCAAAATCCAACCGGGCAGCGCCTGTTCCGAGAGGGGGGCACAGTGGATTGTCGTCCCCTTCTTTTTCAAGGCCGCGAAAAGTTTCTTGCGCAGGTCGGGCTTGGCCGCCACAAAAAGCAAAACCGTCGTTTCACACGGCGCGTCGAGATAGTTCAAGAAAATTTCTCGCTCGTCCTTGATGAGCTCTGCGTTTTGGATGATCACCAGCCGTCGCGGGCTGAATACCGGAAAAGTCTTCGCGATCATCGTCGCCTGGGCCGGATCGACCCCTTCCCCTTGGAATTGATCATAATTAAAGTCGCGAGCGGCCTCGTCGAGCACTTTTTCTCGGAAGCGACTGAGGAGCTGATGAATAAAAAAAGGCTCCTCCCCGGTGAGAAGATAGACCGGGAAGAAGCGCGCCTGCTCAAGGTGCTTTAATGCATCCGGGTAGGTCATTGACCGGCCGCTCCGTTGGAAGGGGAGGTGGAAAGAGGGGCGACGCTCCTCAAATCGGAGACCCGCTCGGCCAGATGCAGTCCGGCCTCTCGGATGGCGCGGTCTTCCGCGACGCGATCGGCAAGGGGGTCGGGACTGGCGATGTAGTCGGCCGACGCTTCCGCATGATCCTTTTGTTTCGGTGGATTGTTTCCCTTCGTCAAGAAGGTATATTCGAGACCGATTGTAATCCGGTATTCCTGCGCTTGGCTGTTTCGGTTCAGCGAGAGAGGGGTCCTGTCGAAACGGACCACGCGGCCGGAAAGGAGGAGAGGAGATTGATCGGCGCGGGCGACGACCTGCCAGCCCCGCCTGAGAAAGGTTTCCTTGAAGCTCTCGCTGACCCTTTTCTCCAACAGCGGCTCAAACGTGGCATTCTCAAAAATGGGAATGGCGATCATCCGGTCGGGAGAGGTCGTCTCCGATCGGATTTCGCTATGGTATCCACAGCCGGCGAGGCTGAGTAGAAGGAGAAGAATCGCTCTTCTCATACGACGATGTTGACCAATTTTCCCTTCACCACGATGACCTTCTTGATCGGGCGGTCCTCGATCCAGGCTTGCGTCCTCGGATCCGAAACGGCGCGCTCCTTCAGCGTTTCTTCGCTGGAGGCGGCCGGTGCCGCGAATTTACTTCGAACCTTGCCGTTGACCTGGATGACGACCTCGACAACATCTTCTTCCGTCCAGGCCGGATCATAGGAGGGCCATGCGACCTCCAGAACCGATGGGGAATGCCCCAGGACTTCCCAGAGCGATTCGGACAGGTGGGGCGCAAACGGCGATAAGAGAAGAACCAACTGGTCGAGTGCTTCAATAAAAGCCGCCTGGTGAGCGCGCGCTTCCTCCTTCGACGGGGGCGACGTCGATTGGTCGCGCGAGAGGGCGTTATAAAATTCCATCAACGCGGCGACGGCGGTGTTGAATTGGAAGCCCCTCTCGATATCCTCGGTGACTTTTTTGATCGTCCGATGGGTCATCCGTCGGATCTGTTTGACCCGGGGGGATGCTTCGGAGAAATCAACCTGCTCGCGTGAATTCTGACCGGTCGGTCGGGACGCAGCGTACTCGTGAACCATCCGCCAGACCCGCTGCAGAAAGCGGAACGCCCCCTGCACTCCTTCATCGCTCCACTCCAGATCCTTTTCGGGGGGCGCCGCAAAGAGAGAAAAAAGCCGGGAGGTATCGGCCCCAAAGGTCTCGATCAAGTGATCGGGATCGACGATGTTCCCTTTCGATTTGGACATCTTGGCCCCGTCTTTGATCACCATCCCCTGCGTAAGAAGATTGGCGAACGGTTCGCCCATTTTGATCAGGCCGAGGTCCCGGATCACTTTCGTAAAAAAGCGGGCGTAGAGAAGATGCAAAACGGCATGTTCGATCCCGCCGACGTATTGATCGACCGGCATCCAACGATCGGCCTGCTCCGGACGAAGGGGGCTCGATATTTCGTGAGGAGAGGTATAGCGGAGGAAATACCACGATGAGTCGACAAAAGTATCCATCGTGTCGGTCTCCCGCCGCGCCGGCCCGCCGCATTTCGGACAGGTGGCTTTTAGAAATGAGGGACTCTCCAATAAAGGGGAGCCTCCCTTCCCGGTGAAGGGGACATCCTCGGGCAGTACGACAGGAAGATCCGATTCCGGCACCGGCACGACGCCGCAACGTTCACAATAGAGGATCGGGATCGGGGTTCCCCAATAACGCTGCCGCGAGACCCCCCAGTCTCTCAGACGGTAATGAATCTTTTCCTTTCCGAGCGTTTTCTCTTCGACGAATCGGGCGATCGCCTCTTGCGCTTCAACAGGAGCGAGGCCGCTGAACGGACCGGAGTGGACCAGTGCGCCGGCCTCTTCGGTGTAAGCGGCCGCCAGCGGTTCCGCCAGGGTGGCCGACGGATTCTGAATGACGATCCGGATCGGAAGATCATATTTCCGGGCGAACTCGAAATCGCGCTGATCGTGCGCCGGAACGGCCATAACGATCCCGGTTCCATAATCCATCAGGACAAAATTGGCGACCCAGATCGGAATTCTCTCCCCCGTGATCGGATGAACGGCATAGGCGCCGGTGAAGACCCCTTCCTTCTCCTGGTTCAGGGCGGTCCGAACCGTTTTGTCCTGACCTTTGACCTTTTCGATAAAGGCGTGAACGGCCGCTTCCTCCGGTCGGCCGGCCACCAGCGCGGGAAGGAGCGGATGTTCCGCCGCAATGCTCATAAAGGTGACGCCGAAGAGGGTATCGGGACGGGTTGTAAAAATGGTCAGCTTTTCGGATCGATCCGCGATCGGAAAAACGATCTCCACGCCTCGGCTCTTCCCGATCCAGTTTTTCTGCATGGTCAAAACGCGCGGGGGCCAGCCGGTCAACCGGTCGCACTCGGAGAGAAGCTCTTCGGCGTACGCCGTGATCCGAAAGAACCACTGCTCCAAATTTTTCTGAACGACGACGCTGTCGCAGCGCCAGCAGTGTCCTTCGATCACCTGCTCATTCGCGAGCACGGTGGCGCAGGAGGGGCACCAGTTGACCGAGGCCATCTTCCGGTAGGCGAGGCCGCGCTCGTACATCTTGATGAAGAACCACTGGTTCCAGCGGTAGTACGCCGGCTGGCAGGTGGTGACTTCCCGGTCCCAATCGTAAGAGAGCCCCATTTTTTGGAGTTGAGAGCGCATGTAGCCGATGTTTTGGGCGGTCCAGGCGGCGGGATGGACTTTCTTCTGAATGGCGGCATTCTCGGCGGGTAATCCAAAAGCATCCCATCCCATCGGATGCAGGACTTGATAACCGCGCATTCTCTTAAAGCGGGCGATCACATCCCGATGGCA
>SCUR01000516.1 GCA_004297235.1 Candidatus Manganitrophaceae bacterium
GCTCTTCCGATCTAGCATGAAGTTGGTGAAGATGTCGATGTCGAGCTTCAACTTCATGTCGCCGAGGAAGAGGGAATCCCCCTCGAGACTGAGCGTCACCTCGGGATCATCGACGAAAAGATCTTCCAACGTCTTGTAAAAGTTTTCGGTCGGTTGCTGCAGGGCCACATTGGCCGAATCGTGAATCTGGGACGTTTTGATCAAAATGGCGAATTGATTGACAATCTGTTTTCCCAGCTGGACCCGCTCTTCATCGTAGCTGCGCACGGTGTTCCGGCTCATGATTTACCCGCCTTCAAAAGATCGAGCGCGCGAATACAGGCCTCGCGGACCGACTTGCTCTTCGAGTCGATTCCGTCGCGAAGGGCCTCGACCGCGGCCGGTGTTGCGATTCGCTGGAGCGCGAAAGCGGCGCAAAGCCCCATCTCCTCCGATCGCGCACTCTTAAACAGGCTCCACCTGATCTGGAGAAGGCGTTGCATTCGAGGCACCACCTTATCTCCCCCGATCTTCGCGATTGAATCAAAAATTTCTTTTTTCTCTTGCAGTTCCTTCTCCTCGAATTCTTTAGAGACCAGCATCTGCAGCAGCGGCTCCAACGCCTCCTGGGCCTTTCTTTTGGCTAAGGTTCGGACCGCAAAGAGGCGGTTCGAGAGATCGGGATCGTTGAGGACCTTCATCAGAAGGAGGTTGGTTTTCGGATCTTCAATCATGTCGAGGGCGTGAAGCGCCTCCTTGCGGATCTTGGGGTCCTTGTGCTGCATCAGGCGAGGAAACCCTTTCAGCACTTTCGGATCTCCAATTTTACCCAACACGTAAATCAGATTTCTCACCAGATACCAACGGTCATCCTCTAATTTGGTGATGAGAAAATCGATTTCGGTGACTCCCAGCCTTACCAAGATGTCGCAAAGGACCCGTCGAGCCTTCATCTTGTCGACCGATCCGAGCAGCTCCACCAGGGAGGGGACGAGTTTGGAATCGAAGAAGGTCATCAAAGAGGCAAAGCTCTCTAACTGCTCCGGGTCGGTCTCATTTAATACCTTCTCCAACATTCCCATTCGTTTTGGATTCACGGCCTGAACCTTGGCCTTTTGGATCTGGTCGATCAGCGGCGGAGGCAGACTCTTCGCCGGATCGAGCATCTCTTGGAAAAACTCCAAGATCGCCTGGGCGTGGACGAAATCTCCGCGGAGCACAAGGCTTTCAAAAATATTGTCGACGATTCCGAGAATCTCGCCGAAGAGGACGGGGTCTCGCTCAATCCGGAGGATGTCGAAGAGAATCCCTTCGAGCTCCGCCACCATGTCGAGGTCTTCCTCCCCGCGGACCTCCGCCTTCATCTTCCGGATTTCTTCCTCGGTGAGCCGGAAGATATGGAGCGAAGGGATCTCGACCAATTTTGGGGCGGCGAGGATCATCTCTTGCTGGGGAGCCGCCGCTTCCTGCTGGTGCATCTCCCGCAGCTGATCGGCGCCCGAAGGGCGCGGCTGCATCTCCCTGCACACCTCCACCCGGTAATCGCCCTGGAGGTCGTCGGCCACAATATATTTGACATGGACCAGATGCTTCTCCCAGAGAAGGGTCACGGTGTCGTCGTCCGCATTCTCTCCCTCTCCCCGGTTGCCGATGATCTCCAAAAAAGTGATCAGCTCCTCTTTTTCAAGTCCGGGGTGGAATGATAGCTCCCTCAACCCGTCGACATAAAACTTGAAGGCGAGACTCTCCATCCGGTTGGAATTCTCGTAAATCGATTGTCCCAAACAGAAAATCTCGAACTGCTTAATTCTTAATCGGAGCGGCCCGTAAGTGGAGAGATGCGACTCAATTTTTTCCGCGAGCTCATTGATGAATTTTTGATGAATGGGATTGTTCGGAAGGTAAATTTGAAGGGTCTTGGATGTTTTTGTAAGATGCTGAACGATCTCCTTCGCCGACTTTAATTCCTCTTTGTTATACTCCGCTCCCTCTTCAATCTCTTCATCGGCCATCGACGGTCCAACTCTCTCATCCATGATCGGCCCCCAAAAACATGAAAAGTATATCTTACGAATCCTTTTTAGTCAAAAACTTGACACTAAAAATTGATTTCAGTAAGATCGATCCTGCATGAAAAATGAATGGCTTACAACGGAGGCGTTCTGGGAGGAATGCCGGCGGCATCCGATCGATCCCATTGTCCGTCTGCTTCTCACGTCGGACGGAACCCTCATACGCCAACTGCAGGCGATCCTCTTAACTCCGATCGAAGTGGCCGTTCAAGACCAGCGGGAGATCCTGATCGATGAGGAACATGCGTCCTGGATCGGGCTCCCCGCGGGAGAGAAAGGAATTCAACGCAAGGTCTGGTTGACGGTGAGGGCGCCTTCGGCGACGACTCCTGCGCCCGGACCATTCAACGACGGTCCGACGCCGGCCGCGAGCGGGGAGAAGAAAGTCTTTGCGGTTTCCACCTTTCCCCTCTCCGGTTTAAAACCCGATTTGCACCAGGAGATCTCCCTCGGCCAAAAGCCGATCGGTCGGATTCTTGAGGAACGACACCTTCCGACCCGCCGGGACCGGCTGGAAATCACGCGCCTCCTTCTCCCGCAGATCGCCGAAGCGCTCGGACGGCCGCCAGGGGAGTTATTTTGGGCAAGACGTTATCGGCTGAACATTTCCGACCAGGTCTCCGGCGTGATCTTCGAGGCATTCTCGCCCTCCCTTTTCTCCTCCTCGTCCTCGCATTAACCGGCTGTCAAACCGCATCGAATAAGATGGTGTGGATCCCCGCGGGGGAGTTTATAATCGGATCGGACGAGGTCGATGAGAAAGGGGAAGCGGTTCAACTCGGTTTTCCCCGCCCCTGGTTCGAGGATGAACATCCAAAGAGAAAACAATTTCTCCCCGGCTTCTACATGGACCGGCGCGAAACGACTCAGGAAGATTATTTCAAATTCATCCAGGCGACGAATTCCCCGCCTCCTGAATATTGGCCCAACGGACATGTTGAGAAGGGGAAGGAGCGGCACCCGGTCACCCATGTCGATTGGTACGAGGCAAACGATTATTGCCGTTGGGCCGGAAAGCGGCTCCCGACCGAAGAGGAATGGGAAAAAGCGGCCCGTGGACCCGACGGTCGAAGATATCCCTGGGGGGATGCTTTCCAAGCCGACCGGGCCAATGTCTCGCCGGGATCAGGGCTGAACCGGACGACCCAGCCGGTCGGCAGCTTCCCCGCGGGAAAGAGCCCTTATGGACTGGACGATATGATCGGCAACGTCTGGGAGTGGACCGACAGCTGGTATCTCCCCTATCCCGGGAGTCCGATGCGGCATCCCGATTTCGGAATGAAGTACCGCGTCGTCCGCGGTCTCTCGTTCATGAGCCTGGGACATTATCCGGAAGGAGCTTATGAACGGGTGCTGGAAGTCTATGCCCGGACCGCAACCCGATCCTACGACCCGCCCGGGGAGCGCCTGGACGATGTCGGGTTTCGATGCGCCAAATGATGGAGAACACGGGAGGGGGTAGGCGGGAGGCGGAAGGGGGAAAGGCTAAAGCGTTTTCGCTGTCTTTATATTTTCCGCCTCCCGTTACTTTATGAAAAACTTGTGGCAGAAACGGCAAGAAGTCGCCAAACTGATCCGGCTCGACAAGCAGTACGGAACACTGCTGCTGCTCTTTCCGACCCTCTGGTCGCTCTTCGTCGCCTCCGAGGGGAAGCCGACCCTCAAGCACCTCGCCGTTTTTGTCCTTGGCTCTTTCTGTATGCGGAGCGCCGGCTGCGTGATGAACGATATGGCCGACCGTAAGTTTGATGCCCGCGTCGAGCGGACCCAAGATCGCCCCTTGGCAAAAAATGCGCTCACGCTGATGGAAGCGCTGGTTGTCCTCTTCTTCCTATTGCTCTTCTCCTTATTTTTAGTTCTTCTCCTAAATCCGCTGACATTTCTCCTCAGCTTCGCAGCGCTGTTGACCGCCCTCCTCTACCCCTTTGCCAAGCGCTTCACCTACCTTCCGCAGATGATTCTCGGAGTCGCTTTCAGTTGGGGGGTCGTGATGGCCTGGACGGCGGTCCGGAATGAACTCGCTCTCACCCCTTTTTTAATCCTGCTCGCCAATCTCTTTTGGGCCACCGGTTACGACACCGTGTACGCTTTGATGGACCGAGATGATGATCTCCGGATCGGGGTGAGATCGACCGCAGTCCTCTTCGGGGAGCAGAGCTGGATGGCGGTGAGCCTCTTCTATGGATTGGTGATCTTCTTTTTGGCACTGGTAGGAAAACGGCTTGGGATGGACCTTATCTACTATCTCTCGTTGGCCGGCGCCGCTTTGCTGTTTTTTGCC
>SCUR01000517.1 GCA_004297235.1 Candidatus Manganitrophaceae bacterium
GATGTGCGCTTTGTCGACGAACTGAGAAAAACGGGGTTCATCGATCTACTCTACAACCGGGGGCGGGCAAGGTGATCAAATAATTTTAGATTTTCGATTTTGGATTTTAGATTAAGTGAAGGAGAGAGCAAAGGCGTAAGTGAATCGCCGAGATGGAGGGTAAGATGAAGACACGCAGGTGGGTTTTGTCACTTCTATGCTACGTCCAGCTTCTATTTCCAGTCTTTCTTTTTGCGCAGGCCAAGGGGCCGAGAGAGCTGAATGTCGCTTATCCTCTGGGGGGATCGACAAGTTATTTCTGGGTGGCGTATCGGTCGGGCGCTTTCGAGAAGTACGGCCTGAGAATCAAGCCGATCTATATCCGCGGCGGCGTGGCGGCGGTGCAATCGCTTCTTGCTAGAGAGGTTCTTATCGAGATGCAGGGAGGATCTTCTCCCATCGCCGCCTGGGCTCAGGGGGCCAAGGAGCTTACCTTTATAGGGGCGGTTGGAAATCGTCTCGACTATGTTTTGGTGGCCGTGCCGTCTGTACGTAAAGCCGAGGATCTGAAAGGGAAAAGAATTGGCGTCAGTCAGTTAGGCGCCAGTTCGGATTTCATTGCCCGCTATGCACTACGCCGTTTAGGATTGAACCCGGAGAAAGACGTAACGATCGTCGGCGCCGGTGGGGCGGGAGAGAGATTCGCAGCCGTAAGCGGCGGCCACCTTCAGGCGACAGTTGTTCAGCCGCCTTTTACGCTCCTTGCGCGCAAAGCGGGTTTTCCGATACTCATTGATTTATCCAAAGAGGAGTTTGAATATATCATCTCCGGCCCGCTCACCACCCGATCCTTTATTCGTTCTGACAGAGAAACCGTCATGAATTTCATGCGTGGACTCGCGGATGGAATGGACTTCTATCGTGACGACAAAAATAAAGATAAGGTCATCAAATCTCTTGGAGAATACTACAGATCGAACGCTGTCGAAGAGCTGGAGGAAACGCGGAGGGCGTACAGCCAGCTCACTCCGGGACTGCCGGTGATCACAGTCAAGTCCATCGAGAACTTTGTCGCCAACGACAGGGTTCTCTCGACCATGAATCTCAGGGCGGCAGATGTTCTCGACCTGTCGTTCCTGGAGAAGCTTGAGGAGGAAAGAAAGGGCAAGGGACGTTAGAGAAAAAACAGTCGGAAAATTATGACTCGCGCAAAGGCGCAAAGAGCACGAAGACGAATCACGAGGAACCTTTGCCGTATTGGCACGACGAATGATCCAAACTTCGTGTGCTTCGTGCTCTTCGTGTGAGAGGATTTTAACCACGAAGGACACGAAGGTCTCGAAGGAAGACAAGAAAGGCAGGGGGAGATGGATTTTCAAACCATCCTTTACGAAGTGGGGAGCCAGATCGGCTGGATCACGCTCAACCGGCCGGAGGCGATGAACGCGATCAATCAGGAGATGGCCGGCGAGATCGTGAGCGCATGCCGCCGGGCAGAGGAAGATGAAAGCGCCCGCCTGGTCATCTTTAAAGGGGCGGGTGAAAAGGCGTTCTCCGCGGGCATGGATCTGAAAGAGCGGGCGGAGAGAAGCTTCTCTGCGATTGAGAGAAGACAGTTGAAGATAGCGCCTGGAGTCATCAACTTTCCGACTCAGGCGGTGGCCGCCATCAGCAAGCCGACGATCGCTGCGATCAACGGCTATGCGGTCGGCGGGGGCCTCGAGATCGCATTAGCCTGCGATATTCGCATCGCCTCCGAAGACGCCAAGCTCGGCCTCACCGAGGTGCGGCGCGGCATGATTCCCGGCTCCGGCGGGACTCAGCGGCTCTCCCGCCTCGTCGGGTCAGCCAAGGCATTGGAGATCTGTCTCTCGGGTCAATTGGTCGACGCCAAAGAGGCGTGGCGGATCGGGCTGGTCAGTGAAGTCGTGCGCCGCGAAGAATTGCTCGCGGCTGCGGAGCGCTTGAGCAAGGCGATTCTCAAAGGCGCGCCGATTTCGATCCGTTATATAAAGGAAGCGATCTGCAAAGGCATGGAGCTTCCGCTGGATCAGGGATTGCGCCTGGAGGCGGATCTTTCCGCGCTCATAGCCACGACGGAGGACTGCAGAGAGGGGCCGCGCGCCTTCGCGGAGAAGCGCGAGCCGGTATGGAAGGGAAAATAAGAATTTTGGATTTTGGATTGCCGATTTTCGATTAAATCTAAAATCCAAAATCTAAAAATCGAAAATGAAGAATTTCTTATTGATTGGCGATGCTCTCAGACGGAACGCTTACAAGTATTCTGTCAAGGTTGCGGCGAAGGAAGGTGGCAAAGGAGAAGTTGAAGCAGGTGCTCGCCAAGAGATAGAACTCAGTCTCGGAGAGTATTGGATGAAGGATTTTTTAATGAGTAGGAAGAGATAGGCCGATCTAACAGAGAAAGGAGTTTTTATGGCCGAATTTAAAACCATATTGATAGATAAGAAAGAAGGCGTGACAATCATCACGTTCAATCGCCCGGAGCAGCGCAACGCGATGAGTCCGCAACTGCACCGCGACATGTACGCCGCGCTGAACGAGCTTCGGTATGACAAAGAGACGCGCGTTATCATTTTGACGGGCGCCGGGCCGAGTTTTTGCGCCGGTCAGGATCTGAAACAATATTTTCTGGAGATGGACTCGCAGCCGCAGAGCGTCCGGGATGAAGTGCGCCGCCTGTCCAAGCTGTGGCGCAACGAGCTGATCCGCACGATGCCGCAGCCGGTCATTGCCATGATCAACGGTTGGTGTTTCGGAGGCGGCTTCACGATCGTCACCGCGTCCGACATCGCCATCGCCGCCGAAGACGCGACTTTTGGTTTGTCTGAGGTCAATTTCGGCCACTTTCCCGGCGGAGAGGTCACGATCGTGTTGACAGAGCATCTCCAGCCCAAGCACGGGCTTTTCTATGCCCTGACGGGTAAGACCTTCACCGCGAAGGAGGCCGAGCGCATCGGACTCATCACTAAAGCGGTCCCGCGCACCGATCTGGAAAAAGAAACGATGGCGATCGCCCAGGATCTGGTTGAAAAGGACCCGATTGCGTTGAAGGCGGTCAAAGAGGCTTGGTACTACACATTTTATTCTCCGCCTGAGGTGGCCTACGAAATTTCTGGTCTCATCTCTCAGCGCGTGACGCAGCAGCACGGAGGGCGTCCGGGCATTCAACAGTTCCGAGAGAAGAAATACCAGCCAGGTCTAGGCGCGTATAAGTGGGAGAAATAAAGGCGAGAGGCGGAAGGCATAAGGCATAAGCAGGATCTAAGACTGTTGTCTCTCTGGTCATGACTTTTGCCTCCATGACATGAATAGGAAGTGACCACCATGAAGATCGCTCAAGTGATCGCTATTTCTTTGTTGCTTGCTGCGGTTTCCTCCGCGTTAGCCCAGGAGAGGGATAAGGCAAAATTCCCGGTCAGCGCCTCGTCAAAGACGCTCGGCTACAGTCCCTTGTGGGTCGCCCAGAAGCAAGGCTTCTTCGACCGGCAGGGACT
>SCUR01000518.1 GCA_004297235.1 Candidatus Manganitrophaceae bacterium
TCACCGTCGCCTCAAAAAAATCGGCCAACTTCTGGGAGCCGGTCAAAATAACGGCGTCATATTCGGGAATCTGGTACTCCGACACAAACCGCTGCCGCTTGGCGTCGGGAAGCTCCGGGAGGGTCGACGCGATCTCGTCGATCCACTTCTGATCGACCTTCAGCTGAACCAGATCGGGCTCCGGGAAATAGCGGTAATCGTGCGCCTCCTCTTTGCTGCGCATCGAGAAGGTCATTCCGCTTTTGGCATCCCAGAGACGGGTCTCCTGAACGATCTTCCCCCCCTCTTTCAGAATTTTCTCCTGCCGAGCGATCTCATACTCGAGCGCCTTTTGGACGAATCGGAAGGAATTCATGTTCTTCACCTCGGCCCGCGTGCCGAACTTCTCGCTCCCGACGGGACGGATCGAAACGTTGGCATCGCACCGGAAGTTTCCCTTCTCCATGTCGGCATCGGAAACGCCGGTGTAAACCAAGATCGCGCGCAGCTTCTTAAGATAAGCCACCGCCTCTTCGGGGGTCCGGATGTCCGGCTCGCTGACGATTTCCAGCAGCGGCACCCCGGCACGGTTGAGGTCGACATGGCTCGCCGCCTCGATCCCCTCGTGGAGGTTCTTCCCGGCATCTTCTTCCATGTGGATCCGGGTCAGCCCGATCCGCTTCATCTTCCCGTCCAGGGCAATCTCGATGGCACCGTGCTCAGCGAGCGGCAGCTCATACATCGAGATCTGATATCCCTTCGGCAGATCGGGATAGAAGTAGTTCTTCCGCGCAAACCGTGCATAAGACGCGATCTTGCAATGGGTCGCCAGCCCGATCCGTATCCCCTGCTCGACGACCTTTCGATTCAGCACGGGCAGCACCCCCGGATGCCCCAAGCAGATGGGACAGGTCTGGCTGTTCGGAGGCTGCCCGAACTTCGTGCTGCAGCCGCAAAAGATTTTCGATTCGGTAAACACCTGGGAATGGACTTCAAGTCCGATCACCGCTTCATACTTCATTCAATCACCTTTCAAGAACAAGTGAGGGGTGAGCAGTCGGAAGAAACTATTTTAGATCTTCACTCCTCACGGCACTTCAATCATGCGTCCGGATCGATTTTAGGAAACCGAGATAATGCTCCTGAATTTTGTTTTTCTCGGCCCCTTGGATCATCTTTCCGAGATAGGCTTTCGATGGAAGGAAAACCCCCTGACGGATCGCCACATAGGTTAAAGCGGGAAGCGTCTCCCCTCCGACTTCCACCATGACATCCTGGCGGACATAGGAATTCGGATAATCGGCGAACTTGTCCATCCGCTTGAGATCGTCGAGCGTCAGATCATACAGGACGCCGCAGATCTCCTTCCCCTGTTCGGGGAGGAGATCGGCGGTCCCGCTGTTCCACGATCGGGACCATCGGGTGAAAACGAGCGCGTAATTCGGAAGACGCCCGATGCCGATGACGCGATGTCCGGGACAGCGCGCCTGCATTTGCTCATCATCCATGTTCGATCCGTAGGCAAAGTAGATCACGAGAGTGACGGCCTCCTTTTATGAAAGTCGGTCTCTTGCTCGTAGGAATAGGCGACGCGAAGAATTCCCTCCTCG